>JAJYQH010000048.1 GCA_021794705.1 Actinomycetes bacterium
GTGGCGCGGCGCGACCGCGCGGTTGTGCGCCGTCATCCGGGTGCGCAGGGCGTCGTCGCGGAGCAGTTGCCCGAGGCGGCGGACCATCGTCACGTCGTCGGGCGCGAGGAAGCCGTCGACGCCGTCGGTGATGAACTCGGTGAGTCCGGACCGGCTGCTGCCGACCACCGGCAGGCCCATCGCCCGCGCCTCGAGTGCGGCGATGCCGAACGACTCGCGCTCGGCAGGGGCGACGAACACGGCCGCCCCGGCGAGCAGCGCCTGGATGCGGTCGTGGGCGAGGCGGCCGGGCAGCGAGACGACGTCCTCGAGCCCCTCCCGCTCGACGAACCGGTGCGCGGCCTCGCGCAACGGGCCGTCGCCGACGACGACCGCGCGCGACCTCGGGGCCAGGCTGGGGAGTTCCGCGAGCATGCGCAGCAGCGGCATGGTGCGCTTGATCCGGGTGAGCCGCATCACCGCGACCACCGTCGGCACCCCGGACGCCGGCACGTCGACCGGGTGCCACTGATCGAGGTCGACGGCGTTGGGCAGCACGTGCACGGGCACATCGGGCCCGAGCATGACGCGCAGCGGCTCCGCAGCGCGGGCGCTCACCGCCGACCAGGCGATCGGAAGCCCACGGAGCCCGAGCACGGCGCCGGTGAGGTGCGGCAACGGGCCGAGACCCGACCACATGGAATGCATGGTGACGAGCACCGGCACCCCCCGCTCGGCGGCGGTGCGGGCGGCGAGGTAGGCGAACGGCGAGATGATCGAGGCGTGCACGTGGACGACGTCGGGGCGGAGCTCCCGCAGGGCCCGCTCGACGCACAGCCGCCGGTCCTCGAAGGTGCCGCGACGCTCGGGGTTCGCGCGCCACACGCCGTCGGCGTCCGGGCCGGGGGCGGCGGTGATGAGCAGGGCCTCGTCCCCCGCGGCCCGCTGGTGGGCCATCCGGTCGCGGACGTGCAGTTCGATGCCACCGATCTTGGGGAGGTAGCTGTCCGCGGCGTGCAGCACCCTCATCCGGCGATACCCCCGGCGATCCCCGCCCGGCGATCCACCCGGCGGTGGTGCCACTCCCACACCCCCAGCCAGACGCCGCCGACGGGAATCTCCATGGCGAACGTCAGCGTCCGGTAGAGCAGGATGCCGGTGGTGACGGCCAACGGGTCGCCCCCCGCGGCCAGCAGCACGCTGGCCAGCCCGAGTTCGACGAGGCCGGTGCCACCGGGAGTGATGCCGCCGAGCGTGAACAGGCGGTCGAGCGCGAACGCGGCGACGATGGCGACCGCGGGGACGTCGACGCCGGCGACGTGCAGGGCGGCCCACAGCAGGGCGAAGAGCATGCCGATGTACCCGGTGACGCCGAGGGAGGCCTGGGCCCAGCCGCGGCGGAACACCCCGCGGGTGCGTTCCTGAACGGCAGCAACTCGCCCCCGGAACGACGGACGCCGCGACGAGCCGACCAGGCTCAGCACAGAGCGCACCGCGCGTTCGGCCAGGGCGGCCACCCGAGCTCCGAGCGGCGGATACGCGAGCACGGCCACGCCGACGCCCAGCACGACGGCGGCGGCGACGGCGACGACGAGGGCGGTGAGGGCGACGTGCCCGAGCACCGCCGATCCGGCCAGCGCCACCCACGGGAGCACGAGCGCGACGAGGACGAGCTTGCCGAGCACGTCCCAGATGTTGCTGACGAGGGTGTACGTGGCGACGTGCGACCCGCTGTACCCCCACTTGCGGAGCATCCGGTAGTTGAGGGCGATGCCGGCCGCGCCGCCGAGGGGCATGACGTTGGCGACCGCGCTGCCGGTGAGGCTCAGCGTGAGCGCCCGCCGCGACGTGAGCGTGGGCAGCGACGCCCGGAGCACGAGGGTGTTGACGAGCAGCCCGAGGGCCCACAGCACGACGAGGCCGGCCAGCCAGATCGGGGGAACCGACGCGAGGGACTGCGCCGCGGTCGTCCAGCCCACACCCGTGATCGCGGGCAGGCCGAGGGACAGCAGCGCGGCGGCCAGGCCGATCCCGACCAGGGAACGCAGGCGTTGTCCGCGCGTCGCCCGGGGCCGGGCGGCCTCGACCCGCGCCACCGGCAGGTGGTCGCGGTGCACACCCAGGCTGGTCATCCCCTTAGCATGGCCTCCCCGCGCTGAAGGTCGGCTGAACTCGCCGTCCAGCGTGTCGGCAGCCCGGATGAGACCCCAGCCAGGGGCCCTGCCCCATCAGCCGCGCCTCCATCGGAGGGTGACGATCTGGTAGGGGCGCAGCACGAGGTGCGCTCCGGTGTCGTCGGTGGTGAGCCCGGACTGGTCGTCCAGCGGGCGCTCGAGGAGGTCGGTGAGCACCACCCCCCGGGTGGCGGCGTCCACGGCGACGGTGACGCCGGCGCGGCTGCCGAGGGCCTCGTAGAGGCGCACGACGAGGTCGTCGTCGTCCTCGGCGAGTTTGACGGCCTCGACCACGACGGCAGGGTTGTCGACCCGGACGAGTGGCGCCATCCCGGCGGCTCCGCGGATGTCGCGTGCGGGCAGGTTGCGGCGGTAGCCGTGGGCGACGGCGTCCAGCACCGTGGCGCCGGCCACCACTCCGAAGCTGAGGTGGTGGTCGCCCTGGTCGGCCTCCGGGTCGGGGAACACCGGCGAGCGGAGCACGGTGGCCCGCATCACGGTGGTCGTGCCGCCGTCGTCGCGGGTGTGGCGGGTGATGTCGTGTCCGTAGGTGCAGCTGTTGGTGAGCGCCACCCCGTAGCCGGTCTCCCCGACCCGCACCCAGCGGTGCGCGGCGGTCTCGAACCGGGCGGCGTCCCAGCTGGTGTTCACCGCGATCGGCCGGTCGAGGTGACCGAACTGGATCTCCGAGCTCGCCGCGTCGGCGCGCAGGTCGACCGGCACCGCGAGCTTGAGCAGCCGGTTGCGCTCGTGCCAGTCGATGTCCAGGCCGATGCCGAGTTCCGGGTCGCCCGGGTCGAGGCGGTACTCCTGCACGATCGTGGACGCCGGCGTGTGCCGTCGCACCCGCACCACCACCGCCTCGCCCTCGGTCGTCGCGTCGACCGAATCGGCCTCGTCGAGATCGACCACCGTGTTGCGGTAGTAGTCGTCGATGTCCCAGGCGCCCCAGTTGAGGGGGTGGTCGTCGTGCAGGTGCAGGCGCCCGATCGGCTCGCCGGGGGCGACCAGCTCCCGCCCGGCGCGCAGGTCGACCAG
>JAJYQH010000351.1 GCA_021794705.1 Actinomycetes bacterium
ACCCCGGCTGAGCAGGCCCTCGATCTGTCCGGGCTTGCCGTCGTGGTAGCGCATGCCGATCGCGCGGCCGTACTGCTTGTCCGCCCGGATGGTGTCCCGCAACAGCTGCAGTCGGTGGTCGATCGTCTCCGGGGACGCCTGCCCGGCCCACTGGAAGGGGGTGTGCGGCTTCGGGACGAACCCGCCGATGGAGATGGTGCAACGGATGTCGCGACTGCCGGCCGCGCGGCGTCCGGTCTCGATCACCCGGCGGGCCATCGAGGCGATGCCGAGGACGTCCTCGTCGGTCTCGGTGGGCAGTCCGCACATGAAATACAGCTTCACCTGGCGCCAGCCGTTCCCGAAGGCGGTGGCGACGGTGGCGATGAGGTCGTCCTCGGTGACCATCTTGTTGATCACCTTGCGCATCCGCTCGCTGCCGCCCTCCGGGGCGAACGTGAGGCCCGAGCGGCGTCCGTTGCGTGAGAGTTCGTTGGCGAGGTCGATGTTGAACGCGTCGACCCGCGTGGACGGCAGCGACAGCGACACGTTCGTGCCCTCGTACCGGTCGGCCAGCTGCTTGGTCACCTCGCCGATCTCCGAGTGGTCGGCGGAGCTGAGCGACAGCAGGCCGACCTCCTCGAGGCCCGTGGCTTCCAGGCCGCCGGCGACCATCTTGCCGATCGTCTCGATGTTTCGCTCGCGCACCGGTCGGGTGATCATGCCCGCCTGGCAGAACCGGCAGCCGCGGGTGCAGCCGCGGAAGATCTCGACCGAGTAGCGCTCGTGCACGGTTTCGGCGAGCGGGACGATCGGCTTCTTCGGGTAGGGCCACTGGTCGAGGTCCATGAGCGTGTGCTTGCGGACCTGGAAGGGGACTCCCGGGCGGTTCGGGGCGACCCGGCGGATGCGCCCGTCGGGCAGGTAGTCGACGTCGTAGAACCGGGGCACGTACACCCCGCCGGTCGCGGCGAGCCGCTCGAGCAGCCCCTCCCGGCCGCCCGGACGACCGTCGGCCTTCCAGTCCCGGACGATCCCACTGATCAGCAGGCTCGCCTCCTCACCGTCGCCCAGCACCGCCGCGTCGATGAAGTCGGCGATCGGCTCGGGGTTGAACGCCGCATGGCCGCCCATCACGACGATCGGGTCGTCGTCCCCGCGGTCGACGCTGTGCAGCGGCATGCCGGCCAGGTCGATCGCCTGCAGCAGGTTGGTGTAGCCCAGCTCGGTCGAGAAGCTCACCCCGAGGATGTCGAAGCCGCGGACCGGCCGGTGGTTGTCGAGGGTGAACTGGGGGACGCCGTGCTCGCGCATGAGCGCGGCGAGGTCGGGCCACACCGAGTAGGTGCGCTCGGCGAGGATCCAGTCGCGCTCGTTGAGGATCTCGTAGAGGATCGCGATCCCCTGGTTCGGCTGCCCGACCTCGTAGGCGTCGGGGTACATGAGGCACCACCGCACGTCGGCGGCGTCCCACGGTTTCACGACGCTGTTGAGCTCGCCGCCGACGTACTGGATGGGCTTGCTCACCCGCGCGAGCAGGGGCTCGAGCGCGCTGAACAGGGACTCCCCGGCCACGGCGGGTCGGGTCGCGGGACTGGTCGAGGTGCTCATGGTTGGGTCAGTCTACGCACCGCCACCCGACATGCCGAGAGCCCGCGACGGCCCCCACCCGACCTCAGCGGCCCCACCCGCCGGGCAGCGTCGGCTGCTCCGGACCCGCGGGGGACGGGGTCGAGCGGTGGACGATGCCACCGCGCCGGGCCTGCCACAGGATGAGGGCGACGGCGATGACGGGCAGTGCCAGCTGGATCAGGATGCCAGGGCCGGCCGTGCCCGCCTGGCGGTCGAACAGCCCGGAGATGTTGGTGAACGGCAGCGACCACTCCGAGGTGACGTTGTTGACGACGTGCACGGCGATGGACGCCTCGAGGCCTCCGGTGCGCCACGTGAGGAAGGTCGACAGCGCGCCGAAGGTGAAGTAGAAGACGTTGAGCCAGGGGTCGCCGGCGCCGTGGGCGAGCATGAAGAAGGTCGAGTTGACCAGGCCGCCGGCAACGACCGCGAGCGCCTCGTTCGGGATCCAGCCCGCGACGCTGCGGTTGATGACGCCCCGGAACGCGTACTCCTCGCCGGCGCTCTGGAGCGGCGTGGTGAAGATCACCGCGAGCAACAGCGGGAGGGTGTCGCCCGTCACCTTGAGCGGCGTCCCCGCCACTCCCCCGCCGGCGTAGAACTCGAACACCACGAGCGCGATCCAGAACGGCGCGAGCATGGCGACGCAGCGCAGGAGCCAGCCCCAGCGGAGGAAGCCGACGACCGAGGTGAGGAACCCGGCTCGCTGGCCGGTGACCAGCCGGGCCAGCAGCAGGCACACCGGCACGAGCGCGACGAGCGACAGGTTGTTGGCGATGAAGACCGCGGGGGTGGTGCTGACGACGCCCTTCTGCAGCGAGTCGAAGAACGTCGACCAGGGCACCCGGCCGGTGCCTGCGTCGATGGCGGCTGCGGCGGCCAGCGCGACGAGGGAGCTCACGAGGAAGAACACCGCGAGACTCCCGAGGGTCACCAGCGACTTCCACCAGTGCCAGCGCGGCGACCGCCAGAACTGCGGGTAGGACGCCGGCACCCGGGGATACGCCGAGGGCCGCCACGTCTCCGGCACGAACCGGTAGGGCGCCGCGAGGGCAGGGGGTGGTCCGGGCAGCCGCGGATCGCTCATCGCGCTGCCCCCGTTCAGTCGGCCAGGGCGGGGAACCAGATCCCGATCTCGCGCTGCGCCGACTCCGGCGAGTCGGAGGCGTGCACGAGGTTCAGGCTCTTCGACGTTCCGAAATCGCCACGGATGGAGCCCGGAACCGCCTCGACGCCGTCGGTGGCGCCGTTGAGGCTGCGCACCGCCGCGATCGCCCGCTCACCCTCGAGCACGAGACTCACGAGCGGGCCCGAGACGATGAAGTCCTCGAGTCCCGGGTAGTACGGACGCCCCACGTGCTCCGCGTAGTGCCGGGCCGCGAGGTCGCGATCGATGACCCGCTGCTCGAGGGCCACGATGCGCAGCCCCTTCTCCTCGTACCGGGTGAGGATGCGTCCGGTGAGCCCGCGGGAGACCGCGTCCGGCTTGATGAGGACCAGGGTGCGTTCGGCGCCGGGGACGGCAGGGTGAGTCATGCCCTTAGGTTAGCGACCCGTTCGAGACGCCTGCCCAGC
>JAJYQH010000362.1 GCA_021794705.1 Actinomycetes bacterium
GGCCAGGGCCGCCACCAGCGCCGCCGCGGGGCGTGCGTGCAGCCCGTGGGGGTTGGTGAGGGTGTGCCGGAACTCCTCGCCCTCGTCGGACGCCGACCCCGGCTCCGCCATCTGGGGATGCGGGCCCTCGGGCTCGACGCCCAGGTGCTGGGCCTTGGGAACCAGGCCCGCGCGGGCCTCGCGGTCGACGGCGTCCAGCCCGGCCCCGGTGCTGGCGCTCACCATCGCCGCGACGAGCCCCTCGACGAGGGGCGCCGGGGTGAGCCGCACCCGCCCGGCGACCTCGGGATCGACGAACTCGAGGGCCATCTCGGCGCTGAGCACGGCGGAGCCGAGGTCGAGGAACACGAGGACGCCGTCGGGCGAGTCGACCTGGGCGATGGCCTCGGCGACGGCGGCCGCGTCGGTGCCGAAGGTCGTCTCGTCGAGTCCCGCCGCCACGGCGACGGACGGGCGCGATTCGGGAGGCACCATCTCGTCGGCCAGGCCCACCGCCGCCTGCGCGAGCGCGTGGCTGTGCGAGACGACGACGATGCCGATCATGCGCTGCCCTCCACCGGCACCCGGGTCACCCGAGGGTGCGCGCGGCCGACTCGATGAGCAGGGTGACGCTGCTCGCCCCGGGGTCCTGGTGTCCGGCGGACCGCTCGCCGAGGTACGACGCGCGGCCCTTGCGGGCCACCAACGGAACCGTCGCGTCGCGCCCCTCGGCGCTCGCGGACGCCGCTGCCTGCCAGGCGGCTGCCACGTTGTCGCCCGCGCCCCGGAACGCCGTCACGGCCGGGGTGAGGGCGTCGACCATCGTCTTGTCGCCGACCTCGGCGCGCCCCCGCTGGACGATGCCGGTGAGCCCCGCCTCGAACGCGTCGGCCCACTGGGACGCGGTGATCGGACCGTCGGCGGGCAACGCCGCGCCCACCCGGAGGAAGAAGGTTCCGTAGAGCGGCCCGGAGGCGCCGCCCACCGTCGACACCAGGGTCATCCCGGCCTTCTTGAGATAGGCGGCCGAGTCGGAGAAGGTCGAGGCGTCGAGCGCGGCGACCGCGCGCATGCCCCGGTCGAGGTTCGAGCCGTGGTCGGCGTCGCCGATGGCACGGTCGAGGTCGGTGAGCCAGGCGGCGTTGTCATGCACCTGGCTGGCGAAATCCGCCAGCCAGGTGTGGATCACCTCGGGGTTCAGATCTGTCATGCGCCCCACCGTAGCCCGGGCGTGAGGACCGGGGCATCCCAGAGCTTGAGCAGATCGTCGTCGGCCTTGAGCAGGGTCACCGACGTGCCGGCCATCTCGAGCGACGTGATGTAGTTGCCCACCAGATTGCGGGCGATCGTCACGCCGTGCTTCTCGAGGATGCGGTAGACCTCGTTGTACATGATGAACAGCTCGAGCAGCGGGGTGCCGCCCATGCCGTTGACCATGGCGATCACCGGGCTGCCGGTGTAGTCGAGGTCGCCGAGGATGGGCTCGACGAGCATCTCGGCGACCTCCCGGGCCGACGCCAGCTTGCGCCGCTCGCGCCCGGGCTCGCCGTGGATGCCGATGCCGACCTCCATCTCGTCCTCGCCGAGGTCGAACGTCGGCTTGCCCGCCGCGGGCACGGTGCACGAGGTGAGCGCCATGCCCATCGAGCGGCCCTGGCCGTTGACCTTCTTGGCCAGCGCGACGAGCGTGTCGAGGTCGCGACCCGCCTCGGCGCCGGCGCCGACGATCTTCTCCATCAGCACGGTGAGCCCGACGCCCCGGCGTCCGGCGGTGTAGAGCGAGTCCTGCACGGCCACGTCGTCGTCGACGACGACGCTCTCGACCCGCACGCCGGACTCGGCCGCGGCCATCTCGGCGGCCATGTCGAAGTTCATGACGTCGCCGGTGTAGTTCTTGACGATGTGCAGCACCCCCGCGCCGCCGTTGACCGCCTCGTCGGCGGCCATCATCTGGTCGGGCACCGGTGAGGTGAAGACCTCTCCGGGGCAGGCGGCGTCGAGCATCCCCATGCCGACGAACCCGCCGTGCATCGGCTCGTGACCCGAGCCGCCACCCGACACCAGGCCGACCTTGCCCTGCTTCGGGGCGTCCTTGCGGAGAACGACCCTGTTCTCGTAGTCGACGCGCACCAGATCGCCGTGCGCAAGTTCGAGGCCGTGCAGTGAGTCGAGAACCACGTTCTCGACGTCGTTGATGAGTTTCTTCATGGGCAAAAGTCAACACCGGCCGCTGACAACCGGGAAGGGAGCTCGTGCAGGTGTGCAACTTTGCCGCTCGGGGGCCGTCAATCGTGCATCCGCTGCCGTCAGGTGCGGGGGCGAGGCGGGGGCGGTGGGATCGTCGAGACGGCCGGCGGCTCCTCCGGCCACAGCAGCTCGACGGTGCACGGCGCGTGGTCGAGGACGAACCGGGTGTGCGGCCCGAGGCTGCGGGGACCCAGCCGGCTGCGGTCGCCGTCGCGGGCGAGGACCAACCGGTCGGCGTCCACGGCCGCGTCGACGACGACCCGCTCGACCCGCCCGCTGAGCACGTGGGCCGAGCATTCGCGCCCCAGGGCGGCGACGGCCTGGTCGAGCAGGGCCCGCGCCTCGTGCTCGCCGAGCGTCGAGCGGGCGGGCAGGTCGTGGTGGTGCGCGCGTCCGAACAGGGACGCCGGGGCGTCCGGCAGGGCGTCGTGCGGGTCGTGGGCGACGACCAGCCGGAGCTCGTCGGCGTCCGGACGCTCGTGCAGGGCCCGCACGACGGCGGGCCAGGTGCCGGGGCTGATCCAGCCGAGAACACGCATGGTGACCTCCTCGGGGCCGGTCGACGGTGGCCGGCCGCGTCGTTCAGGTGAGCAGCGGGCCCACCAACCACAGTGCCAGCGTGCACCCGACGAGGGCGAGCGGCACCGTGCGCAGGCCGAGCCGGGTGAACACGCCCAGTTCCGGGTCGTGGTCGTGCGCGGAGAGGATGCGCCGCCACAGCAGGGTGGCGAGCGACCCGACATAGGTGACGTTGGGGCCGATGTTGACGCCGATGAGCACGGCGAGCACCGCGAGCGGGCCCAGCGGCGCGGCGAGCGGGGCGAGCACCAGCACCGCCGGGAGGTTGTTGACGAGGTTGGCGAGCAGGGCCGCGAGTCCGGTGAGCCAGAGCAGGTCGACCAGGCCGCCGAGGCCGGCGCCCACCGGGCGGGCCGGGTGCGG
>JAJYQH010000360.1 GCA_021794705.1 Actinomycetes bacterium
GGACCCGACCCACGACACGACGGTGTCGACGACGAACGAGCTGACGGAGGCGGAAGCGTGACTCAACCACTGCTGGAGGTGCGCGGCCTGAAGAAGTACTTCCCGATCCGCGGCGGCGTGTTGCGGCGTCAGATCGGCGAGGTGAAGGCCGTCGACGGGGTCGATCTCACCGTCGGCCGAGGCGAGACCGTGGCGATCGTCGGCGAGTCCGGGTGCGGCAAGTCGACCACCGGCCGCGCGATCATGCACCTGGAGCCGCCGACGGCGGGGGAGGTGCTGTTCCACCACGACGAGCTCGGGCCGGTCGATCTGGCGGCCGGCGACCCGCGGACGCTCAAGGCGGTCCGGCCGCACCTGCAGATCGTCTTCCAGGACCCGTTCGCGTCGCTGGACTCCCGGATGACCGTGGGCAGCGTGATCGCCGAGCCGCTGCAGATCAACCGGGTCGTCTCCGGGCGGCAGCTGAGGGACCGGGTCGCCGAACTGCTGACCCTGGTCGGCCTGCGTCCGGAGCACGCGAGCCGCTACCCGCACGCGTTCTCGGGAGGGCAGCGGCAGCGCATCGGGATCGCCCGGGCGATCGCCCTCAACCCCGACCTCATCGTCTGCGACGAGGCCGTGTCGGCGCTCGACGTCTCGGTGCAGGCGCAGGTGCTCAACCTGCTCGAGGACCTTCAGCGCCGGCTGAACCTCGCCTACCTGTTCATCAGCCACGACCTGTCGGTGATCAACCACATCTCCGACCGGGTCGTCGTCATGTACGTCGGCCGGGTCGTGGAGACCGGGACGGCGGAGCAGATCTTCTCCCGTCCCCAGCACCCCTACACCGAGGCGCTGCTCGCGGCGGTGCCGCAACCGGACCCGCGGGTCCGCACCCAGGCCAGGATCCTCTCCGGTGACGTGCCCAGCCCGGCGAACCCGCCCAGCGGCTGCCACTTCCACCCGCGGTGTCCCTACGCCCAGCGGATCTGCAGCGAGGAGGAGCCGCCGATGATCGAGCGTGCCGACGGACGCCGGGTGGCCTGTCACTTCGCCGACGTGCTCCACCTCAACGGTGTCGCCGTCGCGGGGCGGGACGATCGGCCGGGCGCCGCCGCCGACGCCGTGCAGCAGGGGAGCGTGGCCGGATGACGGGCAACGCTCCGGAGTTCACCGGGATCACGCGCTACCAGGACCCGTCGGGCCACTACACGTTCCGCCACCCCTGGGACTGGCGGGTGGAGACGCTGGACGAGGGCGGGGTGGTGCTCCACCCCGAGGACGCCGAGCCCGCCACCTTCTTCGCGGCCCTGGTGAGTCGTGGCGGCGTCCCGGTCGAACCGGCCGACCTCGACTCGCTGGCCGAGGGCTTCGACGCCGGACTCTCTGCCCTTCCCGGCTATGTCCCCCTCGCCGGCAGCACCGAGGCGGTCGGAACCCTGATCCGCCTCGAGCGGGAGTTCACCTTCACCGAGGACGCCACGACGCGCCGTCGCCACACCTGGGCGCTCTACGCGGGCACCCTGCAGCTGCTCATCGTCTACCAGGGCGCGACCCCGGAGGCCTACGACTACTGGCTGCCCATGGGCAACTACTGCTACGCGACCCTCGATCTCGCTCCCGACAGCTGGTACATCCCCGAGTCGGCGCGCCCCTGATCCGCCGCCGCTGCCGACCGCAAGAGGTCGGCCGGCCACGCCCCTCACCCGAACCGAACCAAGGAACAGTCCGGAAAGGACCATCATGCTGAAAGTCGGTGTCATCGGCACGGGCGGCATCTCACCCGCACACCTTCGGGGCTACCTCGCCTACCCCGACGACTGCGAGATCGTCGCCCTGTGCGACATCGTCCCGCGCAAGGCCGAAGCGCGCCGCGAGGAGTTCGGGCTGGCGGCGGCCCGGGTGTACGACGACGCCGCCGCCATGCTCGCCGCCGAGGATCTCGACCTCGTGAGCGTGGCGACGACGCCCGACACCCACGCCCCGGTCACGATCCAGGCGCTCGAGGGCGGCGTCCACGTGCTCGTCGAGAAGCCGATGGCGCCGTCCCTCGAGGAATGCGACGCGATGATCGCGGCGGCGCGGGCCTCCGGCCGGCTTCTCGGCAGCGTCGCCCAGAACCGCTTCCGCGACGACATGGCGACCCTCAAGGAGGTGCTCGACTCGGGGCTGATCGGCCCGATCTCCCATGCCCAGATCACCTCCGCCTGGTCGCGCTCGCTGCCGTACTACGACCTCTGGTGGCGGGGCACCTGGGCGTCGGAGGGTGGCGGTTGCACGCTGAGCCACGCGATCCATCACATCGATCTCACCCTGTGGCTGCTCGGACGTCCGCAGGCGGTCACCGCGGTGATGAGCAACGCCCAGCATCACAACGCCGAGGTCGAGGACCTGTCGGTGGCCATCCTCCAGTACGGCCGCGCGCTGGCCGAGCTCACCAGCTCGACGGTGCACCACGCCGAGCAGCAGTCGATCGTCATCCAGGGGCAGCGCGCCCGGGTGTCGCAGCCGTGGGCGGTGGCCGCCGACCGCCACCAGCCGAACGGCTTCCCCGCCGGCCCGAACGACGAACTGGTCGCGGAACTGGACGCCGTGGCCGCGTCCCACCAGCCCCTGCCGAGGACCGGCCACCCCGGGCAGATCGGCGACTTCCTCGCGGCGGTCCGCGAGGGTCGTCGTCCGGCGATCGAGGGCACTGACGGTCGCAACGCGGTCGAGTTGGTCACCGCGATCTACAAGTCGGCGATCGAGCGCGTCACCGTCGACTTCCCCCTGCAGCCGGACGACCCCTACTACCGCACCGGCACCCTCGTGGAGCGCGCCCCGCACTTCTTCGAGAAGACGAACTCCGTCGACGACCAGGGGGGCCGGCTGATCGTGGGCGCCACCGGGTCGTAGCGGTCCCGTCGGTCCTGGCCCGCGGGATCTTCCGCACTGCTCCGTAGGGTTGACGGTACGGCGGTGCGAGGCGAAGGAGGGTGCGGACGTGGACTACGCGTGGTTGGTGGGGCAGGCGTCGCACTGGTGGGCGGTGGCGGCCAAGGCCGCTCTCATGTACGTGACCGCGCTGCTGGGGCTGCGGATCGGCGAGCGCCGCACGCTCGCCCAGTACACGATCATCGACTTCGCCACGGCGGTGGCCGTGGGGGCGGTCGTCGGCCGCACCGCGATCGCGGGACGACGACCC
>JAJYQH010000324.1 GCA_021794705.1 Actinomycetes bacterium
GGCCGGGCGCGAGGTGGCCAAGGTGATCACCCGGCTGCCCCGGATGGTGAGCGTCGTCCCCGCCTGATCAGGCGATCCGGTCCGTGATTCGCGGGCCGGGCTCGACGTGCCACTCGCGGTGCACCTCGAGGGCGCCCGCGAGATGGTCGTCGTGGGTCACCACGATGAGCGCTCCCCGGTAATCGGCCAGGGCCGACACGAGCTGGTCGACCGAGTCGAGGTCGAGGTTGTTGGTCGGCTCGTCGAGCACGAGCAGCTGGGGCGCCGGGTCGGCGAACAGCACCCGGGCGAGCGCCACCCGGAACCGCTCCCCTCCCGACAGGGTCGAGGGCGGCTGCAGGGGCGCGTCGCGGGTCAGCTGGAACCGGGCCAGCAGCGCCCGGGCCTCGTGCGGCGTCCGGTCGGGCGCGGCGTCCCGCACCGCCTCGAGCACCGTGTCGAACCGGTCCAGCTCGTCGGTGCGCTGCCGCAGCCAGCCCACCGGGACGCCGACCGGCGTGGCGATGCGCGCGTCCCCGAGCACGGACGCCGGGTAGGCGTCCGGTTCACCCACCTCCAGGTCCCCGAGCGCCCACGCGAGGAGCGTCGACTTGCCCGACCCGTTGGCGCCGGTGAGCCGGATCCGCTCCGGGCCCACGAGGTCCAGCCGGATGCCCCCGACTTCGAGGCCGAGCACCTGCTTGCCCGCGGGGACGGTGGTGTCGGGCAGGTCGACCCGGATGGGGTCGGCGGTCCGCGCGGCGGCGTCCGCCTCGGCCCGGGCGGCGCCGGCCCGTTCGAGCGCGGCCGAGTGCAGCTGCGACTTCGACCCGCTGTTCTTCTCGGAGCGGTTGGCGAAGTAGTCGGCGGCCCCCTTGCTCACGTTCCCCTTGGCCCGCTCCCGTCGGGCCGAGCGGTTGCGCTGCTGCTCGCGCTCCACCTCCGCCCTGGCCTGCGCCTTCGCCCGGGCCAGGTCGGCGTCCGCGTCGCGCAACTGGCGCTCGGCCGCCGCCTGGAGTTGGTCCCGGTACGCCCGATACTCGGAGAACGGCCCCCCGAAGGTCCGGACGCCGCGCGCGTCGAGGTCGACGATCGCCTCGACCCGCTCGAGCAGCTCGCGGTCGTGGGAGACGACGATGAGCACGCCGGGCCACCCCGACACCGCGTCGTACACGCGGGCCCGGGAGCGGGCGTCGAGGTTGTTGGTCGGCTCGTCGAGCAGGGTGACGTCCCACCCGGCCAGTTGCGCCCCGGCGAGGGCGACCTGGGTGGCCTGCCCCCCGGACAGCGACGTGGCCGGGCGGTCGAGCAGGTCGTCGCCGGCGTCCAGCCCGAGGGCCTGGAGGACGCCGACCGCCCGCGGCTCGATGTCCCACGCGTCGCCGAGGGTGTCGAAGTGCGCGGGTTCGAGGGAGCCGGCCTCGATCGCCCGCAGCGCCGAGCGCAGCGGTGCGATGCCGAGGAGATCGGCCACGGTGGCGTCCGCCCGCTCGGCGACCTGCTGGTGGACGAACCCGACGGTGCCGACCGCCCGCACGGTGCCGGCGTCCGGGCGCAGCTCGCCTGCGATCAGCCGCAGCAGGGTGGACTTGCCGGACCCGTTGGCCCCGACGAGGCCGGTGCGGGCGGTCGGGAAGGTGCAGCTGAGGTGGTCGAGCACGGGGACGCCGTCGGGCCAGGCGAAGCTCAGGTCGTCGACGACGACGGCGGGTGACGAGGGTGACGTTCGGGGCATGGTGCTCCTCGGGTCGCAGGGCTGGGCCAGCGTCCGGCGCGAGCATCAGGGCTCTGTGCCGGTGTCACCGATCGGTCACGTCACACTCCTTGGTCGGGTGCGGCCACAGTAGTACGGCCGCTCCGGCGCGCGACAGCGGTTTTCCGGCGTCCGGTCAGCCGGTGCAGCTCACCAGTCCCACGCGCGCCTTGAGCGCGAGCACCCGGGCCACCTTCGCGGTGAGCGAGGCCGCGAACGCGTGGTCGGACGCCGCACGCGCGAGGGTGTTGTCGACCATCGCCTCGATCGTGGCCGGGTCGGCGTCCATCGCGATGTCGCCGCCCGCGAGCAGGAACCGGGTGCCGCGTTCGGCCGCCGGCACCGCCGCGACCGACTTCGCGTTGCCGAGGTCGTCGGAGATCGCGACCCCGGTGTAGCCCAGCTGCTGCCGCAACAGCCCGGTGACGATGCGGCTCGAGAACACCGCCGCCACACCGGGGTCGATCTTCTCGTAGATCGCCGACGAGACCATCACCGAGGCGGCGCCCGCCCGGATCGCGGCGCGGAAACCGTCGAGGGACGGGGAGGACGTTGTCGTCGTGTAGTCGGTCGCCACGCCGAAGTCGGTGTTCGTGGTGACCGCTCCCAGCCCCGGGAAGTGCTTGGCCGACGCCGCGACACCGGCGCGCCCGAGCCCGTCGATGACGGCCCCCACCGAGCGGGCCACGCTCGTCGTCGTGGTGCCGTAGTTGCGGTGCAGCTGGCCGATGGGCGCGTTGGTGCTCACGTACTCGGGGGTCACGAGGTCGGTGACGGGGGCGAGGTTGTAACGGACGCCGGCACCGTGCAGTTGCGCGCCGTAGGTGACCCACGCCGAGCTCAGTGCGCTCGTCGACCAGGTCGCCTGCTCGGTGGCGGCGGGGATGGTGGAGAACCCGGGCCCCTGGAGCCGTTGCACGAGGCCGCCCTCCTGGTCGGCCGACACGAGCACGGGGACACGCCCTCCGCCCGCCCGGACGATGGAATCCGTGAGCGCGCGGACGGCCGACTGGCTCATCACCGGCGTCTGGAGCAGGACGACCGACCCGATCCGCAGGTTGTGCAGGTGCGCGGACTCCTCGGGGCCGATCGACGACCCCTCGACCCCCATCATGTAGAGCTGTCCGACCTGCTCGGCCCGGGTGAGACTGGCCGCGAGCGTCTGGCAACTGGGAGTGCTGGTCGGCGTCACCGACGTCACGCTACTCGTGGCACTGGTGTGCGGGGCGCTGGCACTCGTGCGGGGCGCCGAGGCACTGGACGCCGGTGCGCTCGCCGAGGAGGGGCTCGCCCCGGTGGTCGAGGACGCCGCGGAACTCGGCGTTGCGCTGGGGGTGAGCGAACCGCTGGCGCTGCTCGAGGACGTCGGGGTCGAGGCGCAGGAGGTGAGGGCCACGACCAGCAGCCCGAGCACCACGGCGTCGCGTCGT
>JAJYQH010000381.1 GCA_021794705.1 Actinomycetes bacterium
GGCCGGCGGCGTCCGCGAGGGTGAGGGCGCAGCCCACGAGCAGCGCCGAGGAACTGCTCATCCCCGAGGCCAGCGGCAGGTCGGACTCGACCCGGAGCCGGGTCGGCGGGAGCGGCCCGAAGTTGGCGGTGAGCCGGTCGATGACCGTCTGGAGGTACCGGCCCCAGTGCCCCGCGGGCAGCCCCGGGTCGTGTCCCGCCTTGAGTCGCACCGGGTCGCCGTGCGCGCTCGACGCCTCGATGACGTCGATCCCGGGCTCGGCCGTCACGGTGACGCCCCGGTCGACGGCGCACACGAGCACCCGGCCGCCGGCGTAGTCGGTGTGCTTGCCGAGCACCTCGATCCGGCCCGGGACGAACCAGCCGGTCACAGCCGCACCTCGTGGCCCTCGAGCGCCGCCGTCACCGACGCGACGTCGGCCTGGCTCGACAGATCGAGGACGCCGTCCCGCACCGGCACCACCGTCACTGGCGTTCCGTCGGCGATGAGCCGGCGCACGGCGTCGGTGATCTCGAACTCGCCACGGGGCGAGGGCCCGATCGCGCGCGCCGCGGCGAAGACCGCCGGGGTGAACGCGAAGCAGTTCATGCTCACCAGCGCCCCGTCGCCGTGCCGGGCGGTCTCGTCGGCGGTCGGCTTCTCGAGGATGTCGCGCACGCGGCCGTCGTCGGCGAGGTCGAGCAGGGCGAACGCGCTCACCCGCTCGGCGCTCACGTTGCTGTGGTGCACCAGCGGCCCCATCTCGTAGCCCGCCGCCGCGTTCCCGGACGCCGCCCGCAGCGCGCTCAGCGCCTCGACGGAGTAGAAGTTGTCGCCGTTCACCATGACGAACCGGTCGGCGCCGACGAACTCCTCGGCGGCCAGGACGGCGTCCGCCGTGCCCCGCGGCTCGTCCTGCACGGCGAACGACACCCGGATGCGGGTGGGGGCGAGGTCACGGTAGTAGTCGCGGATCGCCCGGTGTTCCGGCCCGATCACCAGGCACGCGTCGGTGAACCCCGCGTCGGCGTAGGCGGTGAGGCAGTGGTCGAGGAACGGGCGGCCGATCGGCATCATCGCCTTGACCCCCGACGCGGCAGCCTGACGCTGCTCCTCGCTGAGCCGGACGCCGGCGTCCTTGCGCATGCGGGTGCCCAGGCCGCGCGCGAGCACGACGATCTTCACGGTGTCGGATGCCATCGGTGTCCTCTGTGTGGGGGAGTAGCGGGTCTGATTCTTGCGGCAATCAGGCGAGCTGGTAGTAGCGGGCCACCCGCTCCGCCTCGTCGGCGGCCTGCCACTCGCTCGGCATCTCGCAGAACACCCGCAGCAGCGGCTCCGTGCCGGAGAACCGCACCGTGAGCCAGCCGCCGTTGGCGAAGTAGACCTTGCACCCGTCGTCCCACCGGACGCGCTCCACCTCGACCCCGAACTCCGGCAGGTCGTGCCGCTCGAAGATCCGCTCCTGCAACTCCGCCTTGCGGGCGGCGCTGAACTCGTAGCCGCGTTCGACCATGACGAGTCGGCCGTAGAGGTCGGCGATCTCCGCGGACAGTTCGCTGAGCTTCTTGCCGCTCGCGGCCACGGCCTCGACGAGCAGCGAGCCCGAGTAGATGCCGTCCTTGCCCGCGATGTGACCGCGCACGGTCAGCCCGCCGGACGACTCGCCGCCGATGACGGCGTCCGTCTCGGCCATCTTCGCCGAGATGTGTTTGAACCCCACCGGCACCTCGTAGCACTGCTGCCCGTGGGCCGCGGCCACCCGGTCGAGCAGGTGGGTGGTGGACATGTTGCGCACCGCCGGCCCCGACCAGCCCTTGACGGTGAGCAGGTAGTGGTAGAGCAGCACGAGGATCTCGTTGGGGTGCAGATAGCGGCCGGTGTCGTCGATGATGCCGAGCCGGTCGGCGTCCCCGTCGGTGGCGATGCCGAGGTCGGCGTGCTGCTCGATGACCGCGCGCCGCAGCCCCTCGAGGGCGGGCGCCGTGGGCGAGGGCATCCGGCCCCCGAAGAGCGCGTCGTGGCGCTGATTGATGACGTCGACCTGGCAGCGGGCGGTCATGAGCACGGTCTGCAGGCAGGTCTGGGCGACCCCGAACATCGGGTCGAGGACGATGTGCAGGTGCCGGTGCCGGATCGCCTCCATGTCGAGCTGGCTGATGATCGCGTCGATGTACCAGTTGAGCGAGGGTTGCACCCGGACCAGGGGCGAGGTCCTGGCCTCCTCGGGTTCGAGGGAGTGCACGTCGGCGTCGGTGAGGGCGTTGACCGCGACCGTGAAGTCGTCGGTCACCTCGATGTCGGCGTCCCGACCCCCCTCGGTGAACAGCTTGACGCCGTTGTACAGGGCGGGGTTGTGGCTCGCGGTGATCGCGATGCCGTAGGCGCAGCCGAGGTTGCGCACCGTCCACATGAACATCGGGGTCGGCGCGGGCCGGCCGATGAGCGTCACCGGGACGCCGTTGCCCGCCAGCACCTCGACCGCCCACCACGCGGCCTCCTCGGACAGGAACCGCCGGTCGAAGCCGACGACGATGCCGCGCTCGGCGACGCCCTCGCGGTGCATGCGGTCGGCGAGGGCCTGGGCGATGAGGCGGACGTTCGCGCGGGTGAAACCATCGCCGATGATCTCGCGCCATCCGCCGGTGCCGAACTGGATCATGGCCAATTCCTATCGGCGGCCCTGGGCCGGACGCCAGCATCGCGCAGTCGGTTTGCCGCAATCGGACGCCGGGGCCGCTCCGCGGGTGCGCCTCACCCTTGACCGCTCCGACAACGGCGGTTAGCTTCCGATGATGACCTCCCCACAGAACTCCGGGCTGCCGGCGTCCGCACCCTCGAACCGGTCGGACGCGCTGCGGGTGGGCGTGGTGGGGGTGGGCCTGCGTGCCGCCGTCGCCCTGCACGCCGAGCACGAGGGCAACGGCGGCGTCATCACCGCCGTGGCCGAGCCCCACCGGCTGGCCCGCGACCGCGTCCGGCAGCGCCTCGGGAAGGACCCGGACACCCTCACCATCGCCCCCGACCTCGACGGGCTCATCGCCGCCGGCGTGGACGTCGCCTTCGTCACCTCGCCGGACGACACCCACGCGGAGGTCACCTGCCGCCTGCTGGAGGCCGGGATCCCGGTGTACTTGGAGAAACCGCTGGCCATCACCGTCGAGTCGGCCACCCGGG
>JAJYQH010000340.1 GCA_021794705.1 Actinomycetes bacterium
ACCGGGAACAGCCGGAGGGTCGCGAGATTGCGCTGGATGGTGGAGACCGTGGCGCTGCGGTAGCCCCACGCGGCGACCACCCGGGTCGGGCTGGGGGCGGCGCTCACGAGCGCCGCCGTGGCACTCGTCGTCGCGTGCGCCTCACTCGGCGCGATGACCGGCGTCGCGATGAGCACACCGACCACGGTGACGCCGGACAACAGGATATGGGCTAGTCGACGCATCATTTCGCACCCCCGAACGAACGATGCCCTACTGAAAATTCTACGCCGGGGGCGCCTCCCCGGCGTCCGGGACGGGGCTCGGCCGCGTCCGGATGGCGCCCGCGGCAGGTGCTCCTGCGAGTGTTGCACCCCCTGCCACCCGGTGCCTCTGGGGGCGGGTGTGTGGCAGCGCGGGCGAATTTCGCAGAAGCCTGGACGCGTGCCGCCCTGGGGCCCCTGCGAATCGTGCACCCCCTGCCACACGGTGCCTCTGGGAGCGGGTGTGTGGCAGCGCGGGCGAATTTCGCAGAGAGCTGGACGGGTGCCGGGCACCCTGCGTCCCGGACGCCCGGACGTGCCGGCGTCCGGGCCCCGCGGACTCAGAGGTTCTTGGCCCGGCTGCGCTGCTTGGCCCGGTCGTTGGCGCTGAGGGCCACCTTGCGGATCCGCACGGTCGTGGGGGTCACCTCGACGCATTCGTCGGCGGCGCAGAACTCCAGCGCCTGCTCCATGTTGAGCACCTTCGCCGGGATCAGCCGCTCGAGCTCCTCACCGGTGGACGAGCGCACGTTGGTGAGCTTCTTCTCCTTGGCCGGGTTCACGTCCATGTCCTCGGCGCGCGGGTTCTCGCCGACGACCATGCCCTCGTAGACCTCGGTGCCCGGGGAGACGAACATCGTCCCGCGCTCCTGCAGGTTGAACAGCGCGTACGACGTGACGACGCCCTGACGGTCGGCCACCAGCGAGCCGGTCGCCCGGGTGCGCAGCTCGCCGACCCACGGCTCGAAGCCGTTGAACACGTGGTGCATGATGCCGGTGCCGCGCGTCTCGGTGAGGAACTCGGTGCGGAAGCCGATGAGGCCGCGGGCCGGGACGTGGTACTCGAGCCGCACCCAGCCGGTGCCGTGGTTGACCATCTGCTCCATCCGCGCCTTGCGCAGGCCGAGCAGCTGGGTGACCACACCGAGGAAGTCCTCGGGGACGTCAATGGTGAGGTACTCGAACGGCTCGTGCAGCTTGCCGTCGATCTCCCGGGTGACGACCTGGGGCTTGCCGACGGTGAGCTCGAAGCCCTCCCGGCGCATCATCTCGACGAGCACCGCGAGCTGCAGCTCACCGCGTCCCTGAACCTCCCAGGCGTCCGGACGGTCGGTGTCGTTGACCCGGATCGACACGTTGCCGATGAGTTCCTGGTCGAGACGCGCCTTGACGAGGCGCGCGGTGAGGTTCTTCCCGGAGCGGCCGGAGAGCGGCGAGGTGTTGATGCCGATGGTCATCGAGATCGAGGGCTCGTCGATGTGGATCGGCGGCAGCGGACGCGGGTCGTTCGGGTCGGCGAGGGTGTCACCGATCATGATCTCGGCGATGCCGGCGATGGCGACGATGTCGCCCGGACCGGCGCTCTCCGCCGGTTCGCGCTCGAGCGCGTTGGTCATCAGCAGTTCCGACAGCCGGACATTGCTGATCGACCCGTCGGCGCGGCACCACGCGACGGTCTGCCCGCGCTTGAGCTCGCCCTCCATGACGCGGCACAGCGCCAGGCGTCCGAGGTAGGGGGACGCGTCGAGGTTGGTGACGTGCGCCTGCAGGGGGGCGCCCTCCGCGTAGGAGGGGGCGGGCACGAACTCCATGATCGTCTCGAACAGCGGCTGCAGGTTCTCGGAGTCGGGCATGCCGCCGTCGGCGGGCTGGTTGCGCGACGCGCGTCCGGCCTTGGCGCTCGCGTACACCACCGGGAAGTCGAGCACGTGGGCCTGCTCATCGTCGATGAGGTCCATGAACAGCTCGTAGGTCTCCTCGAGCACCTCGGCGATCCGGGCGTCCGGCCGGTCGACCTTGTTGACGACCACGATGATCGGCAGGTTCTTGGCGAGGGCCTTGCGGAGCACGAACCGGGTCTGCGGCAGCGGGCCCTCGGACGCGTCGACGAGCAGCAGGACGCCGTCGACCATCTCCAGGCCGCGCTCGACCTCGCCGCCGAAGTCCGCGTGGCCGGGGGTGTCGATGATGTTGATGGTGACGTCGGTGCCGTCGTCCATGCGGTGCTTGACCGCGGTGTTCTTCGCGAGGATGGTGATGCCCTTCTCGCGCTCGAGGTCCATCGAGTCCATCACCCGGGTGTTGACGTCCGCGCCCTCGCGGAAGGCCCCCGACTGCCAGAGCATGGCGTCGACGAGGGTGGTCTTGCCGTGATCGACGTGGGCGACGATCGCGACATTGCGCAGGTCATTGCGTGTGGGCATGCGGCGGCAGGTCCGTTCAGGAGGGGAATGCGCGCAGCGGCGGGATCGCCGGGCGGCCGGTCAAGTCTACCCCGGAAGCCGGCGTCGCCCCGCCGCGTGGTTTCGGCCCCTGAGGCCCCGGTGCGAGGCATCGGACGGGCCGCGGCGTCGGCCGCGTCCGGCGGGCGTACGGAATGACTGAGGGCGTACGGAATGTCGGGGAAAAGCGACGAACCGTACGCCCCGACCGACGAACCGTACGCCCCAGGGCGGGGAGGGCACGGGCCAAGCCAGCGGCGTCCGGGCGGCGTACGCAATGACCGACGGCGTCCGGGCGGCGTACGCAATGACCGACGGCGTACGGAATGTGGAGCGTGAACGGCCAGGTCGTACGCCGCAGCGGACGGAGCGGCGCCGCCCGCTGCGGTGTCTCGGGCCCGAACGGCTGGCGATCTCTGCTGTTGCTGGCGTTCTCGACGCTCTGGGGGCAGAGATCGCCAGCCGCAGCGTCGGAATCGCCAGCCGCAGCGTCGGAATCGCCAGCCGCAGGGGCGGGCCAACCGCTGGGACGACGAGTCGCGGTCAGTGGTTCTCGAGCAGGATCTCCTCGAACTCCGGGCTCAGCGGGCGACCGGTGCCGAGCCGCGAGTGCTTGTAGGAATAGCCGAAGTAGATCACCAGGCCGATGGCGAACCAGATGAGGAAG
>JAJYQH010000274.1 GCA_021794705.1 Actinomycetes bacterium
TCGGGCGACGGGGTGGACGCCGGAGGTCGTCGGGGTCGTCCGGCTCCGACGCCTCCTGAGGCGCTGATCCGCGGGTCCCATGAGGTGACGCGACCGGGGCACATACGCCCCGGTCGGCCGACCTCCGGGGGCTGCGCGGGCCGGCGTCCGGTTTGACCCCGGGGAGCGCACCCACGTAATCTTGTTCCTCGGTGCTTTGTTCGGCCAGGGCGTCGACGCCGCAGGCGTCCGCCGGTGGGATGGCACCAGGTGGTGGGATCATTTCCCGCCCGCCAATGACATGTGACGAGAAGAACGAGAGTAGGTCAGGCGTGTACGCGATCGTGCGCAGTGGTGGCCGACAGCACAAGGTGGCTGTGGGCGACGTTGTCGAGATCGACAAGGTGACCGACGAGGTGGGCAGCAGCATCGAGCTGACCCCGCTTCTCGTCGTCGACGGTGACTCCGTCACCTCCGATGCGGCGGGACTGGGCAAGATCACCGTCACGGCCGAGGTCCTCGGTCTGTCGAAGGGTCCCAAGATCCGCATTCTCAAGTTCAAGAACAAGACCGGCTACAAGAAGCGCCAGGGGCACCGTCAGAAGTACACCCAGGTCAAGGTCACCGGGATCCAGGGCTGAGGGAGGCTCGAAATGGCACACAAGAAGGGCGCGTCCTCGACGCGCAACGGTCGTGACTCCAACTCGCAGCGGCTGGGCGTCAAGCGCTTCGGCGGCCAGGTCGTCAACGCCGGCGAGATCATCGTGCGTCAGCGCGGCACCCACTTCCACCCCGGCGACGGCGTCGGACGTGGCGGTGACGACACGCTGTTCGCCCTCGTCGAGGGCGCGGTCGAGTTCGGTACCCGGCGTGGACGCCGCGTGGTGAACATCGTTCCCCTCGGCGAGTGAGCTGACACCCGCAAGACTCTGACGCGGCCCCCGCTCTCCTGAGCGGGGGCCGCGTCGCGTTACCCCGAAATTCGCACGGCCTGCATGCACACTCCCTCTACGCACCGCGTCCATGCAGGCCGTGCGAATCCTGGGGACATCCACAGGACGGGGCAGCCTGCGGGAGTTCTCCACAGGGGAGGCCGGGGGACGTGGTCGCGGTCGTCCAGTCCCACACAGTTCGGGTATGACTCGCCCCACGCCCTGGCACCCGGACGCGCTCACAACGTTCCTGAGCAAGAACAGGAGCGTCGTGGCACCTGGAGGCGTCGTCAGCGCGCGGCTGCTGCGTCGGCACGGCGATCCCCACGAGGCGCTCGACGTCCTTCTCTCGAGCGGGACGGTGCATCGGGTCCGCCGGGGGTGGTACGACCTCCCGGACGCGGACAGCGCCGTGCTCAGCGCAGTCGCCTCCGGCGGCGTCCTCACCTGCGTCTCGGCGCTTCGGTTCCATGGCGTCTGGGTTCCCCCGAGCGAAACGATCCATGCCCGGCCCGCACGGGACTCCATGAACCTGGCTGCTGGGGTGCAGCAGTGCGCGATGGGCCGCCGGTTTCCTGCGCCCGTCCTCGCGGTCGACCCGGTTGCACTCTCGTTGCGCGCGGCTTCCGGATGCCTCAGCCGGGAGTACCTGACGGCCGCGGTCGACTCCGCGATCGAGAGCCGGCAGGTGACCCGGCGCGACCTCGACCGCTCGCTGTGGTGGGCGACGGGCCGCGCCCACGAGGTTCTGGGTCGGACGGACTGGGCTCAGAGCGGCACGGAGTCGCTGGTCCGGCAGCGGCTGAGAGGTCTCCACCTTCGGGTGCGGACCCAGGTCGCCATCGACGGTGTCGGGCGTGTCGACCTCCTGGTCGGCGACCGGCTAGTGATCGAGACCGACTCGGCCGCACATCACTCGGGCGTGGAGGCGTACCGAGAGGATCGTCGGCGCGACCTCGTCCTGGCCTCGCTCGGCTACCGGGTGCTCCGCCTCTCCTGGGAGCAGGTCGTGCTCGACTGGCCTGCCGTCGTTGGCGCGATCCTCCGCATCGTGGACGCCGGCGAGCACCGGTGGGCGGCGTGACCCCCAAAATCGGCATGGCCTGCATGGATCGGCTCCTGAGGAGGCCCGTCCATGCAGGCCGTGGGAAATTCGGGGAAGAAGGGTGCCGCCCCGGGCCGGTAGACTTGCCAACCGCCCACCGGACGCCGTCAGGCCCCGGTTTCCCTCCCGAAAGAACCATCATGGCAATTCCCTCCTTCGTCGATCGCGTCACCCTGCGGGTCAGCGCGGGCAACGGCGGGCACGGGTGCGCGTCGGTCCGCCGGGAGAAGTTCAAGCCGCTCGGCGGTCCCGACGGCGGCAACGGGGGCGACGGCGGCTCGGTCGTCCTCCGTGTCGACCCCCAGGTCACCACGCTCATCGACTACCACCGCCAGTCGCAGCGCAAGGCGACCAACGGCCAGCCCGGGCGCGGCGACAACCAGAACGGCTCGCGCGGTGACGACGTCGTCCTCCCGGTCCCGCCCGGCACCGTCGTGTCGGACGCCGACACGGGCGAGGTGCTCGCCGACCTCACCGCCCCGGGCGCGGAGGTCGTCGTCGCGGCAGGGGGCAAGGGTGGACTCGGCAACGCCGCGCTCGCGTCCGCCGCGCGCAAGGCCCCGGGGTTCGCCCTCCTCGGCGAGGAGGGCGACGAGCGCACGGTGCGCCTCGAACTCAAGGTGGTCGCCGACGTCGGCCTGGTCGGCTTCCCGAGCGCCGGCAAGTCCAGCCTCATCGCGGCGATCAGCCGGGCCCGGCCGAAGATCGCCGACTACCCGTTCACCACGCTCGTCCCCAACCTCGGCGTCGTCGTCGCGGGCGACGTGACCTACACCGTCGCCGACGTCCCCGGGCTGATCGAGGGCGCCAGCCTGGGCAAGGGCCTCGGGTTCGACTTCCTGCGCCACATCGAGCGCTGTCAGGCGATCGTCCACGTCATCGACTGCGCGACCTTCGAGCCCGGACGCGACCCGCTCACCGACCTCGACGTCATCGAGGCTGAGTTGGCCGCGCACGGCGGACTCGAGGACCGCCCGCGCCTGGTCGTGCTCAACAAGGCCGACATCCCCGACGCCCGGGAGATCGCCGAGATGGTGCGTCCCGACATCGAGGCCCGCGGCCTGCGGACGTTCATCGTCTCCACCAAGTCGGGCCTCGGCCTGCAG
>JAJYQH010000256.1 GCA_021794705.1 Actinomycetes bacterium
AGAGGTATCCGTCGCCCGGAGCCCACAGCCGGGCGTTCGCGATCTCCACCGTGCCGTCGGGCCCGTCCGCGGTCGCCACCTCGCGGCCCTCGGCGTCGCGGATCACCAGCTGCGTCTGCAGGCCGCCGGCGTCCACGCTCTCGACGCGGTAGCCGACCACACCGGTCGTGCCCTCGATGTCGGTGACGAGGGTGATGTCGTCGACGTGGGCGGCCGGGCGCGCGCACAGCCACACGTCGCGGTGCAGCCCGGCGTAGTTGAAGAAGTCGTGCCAGTAGCGCTGCTTCGGGCCGCTGGGGGTGTCCTCGATGACGCCCGGGGGGATGGTCTGGAAGCTCAGCGTATTGTTGACGCAGACGGTGATCCGCGCCTCCTCGCCCGGGGTGACCTGGTCGGTGACGTCGGCCTCGAACGGCAGGTAACCGCCCTGGTGGGTGACGACCTCGGTGCCGTTGACCCACACCGTGCCGCGGTGGGTCGCCGACTCGAGGTGGACGATCACCCGCCGGCCGGCCCAGCCGCGGGGCACCCACACGGTGCGGGAGTACCAGATGTCGCCCACGAAGTCGCGCACGGACTCGTCGGTCGACAGGTCGTTGAAGGACGCCGGCACGGCCATCTCGCGCGCCTCGGGCAGGGGTCCCCGGAACCAGCCCTCGGACCGGCCGGCGCCGTCGGCGTCCAGCCGGAACTGCCAGAGGCCTCCCAACGACGTGCGTTCACGCGTGGCGGTGTCTTGGGGGCGAAGCATGGGCTCTCCTTCGAGTCGACGGTGACCAGTCCAGTGCCGGTGACTCCTTCATTGCAGCGGGCGGCGCCCCGGCGGAGTAAGTGGTTGCCATCACTTGCCGGGTCGGGCTGTGGGACGCCGGCCGCATGGTTAGGTTGTGGGCATGGCGCGGCGTTCCCCTGCCGGCTCGGTGACCATCTACGACGTGGCCCGCGAGGCCGGCGTCAGTGTGTCCACGGTGTCGCGGGCGTTCAGCCGCCCGGGGCGGGTGAGCGCCGAGACGGCGCGCGTGGTGCACGAAGTGGCCGAGCGCCTCGGCTACCGCGCGCTGTCGATCTACCACCCGCCCCGGCACTCGAAGACCGGCATGCTCGGCCTGCTCGTCAGCGACGTCACCAACCCGTTCTACTTCGGCATCATCCGGGGCGCCGAACTCGCCGCGCACCAGGCCGGGGTCTCGATCACCCTGGTCGACTCGCAGGAGAGCCAGTCCCTCGAGCGGCGGCTGGTCGAGCACACCCTTCCGAACATCGACGGCCTCATCGTCGCCAGTTCCCGGGTGAGCGACACCGACCTGCGGGCCATCGCCAAGCAGGTGCCGGTCGCGATCCTCAACCGGCACGTCAACGGCATGGCCTGCGTCCTGCCCGACACCCGCAGTGGCATGCAGCAGGTCGTCGACCACCTCGTCGGCCTCGGCCACCGCAAGCTCGCCTACCTCGCCGGGCCGCCCACCTCCTGGGCCGACGGCCAGCGCTGGCGCACCTTCCGGGACGCCTGCATCGGCCTCGGTCTGGTCAACCACCGCAGCGGGCCGGTCGCGCCCACCGTGCGCGGGGGCGAGGAGGCGGTCGATGAAATCCTCCGCGAGCAGGTCACCGCCGTGGTCGCCTACAACGACCTCGTGGCCATCGGCCTCATGCGCGCGCTCATCCGGCACGGCGTCCGGGTGCCGGCCGACCTCAGCATCGTCGGCTTCGACAACACCTTCGCCAGCGATCTGGTGACGCCCGGCCTCACCACCGTCGCCGCTCCCCTGACCGCGCTCGGGGAGCAGGGCGTGCGAGCGGTGCTGCATCCGACCAGCCCCGGCTCCCGCGCCGGCGAACCCCCGGTGACCCTGCCGGTCAAGCTCGTCGTCCGCGGGTCGAGCGGCCCGGCGCCCCAACGAAGGGCGGGGTGACCACGCCCCTCAGTGGCTGCTCAGCCGCGCGGGATAGCCTCGATCCACCCCCATCGTCCGGGCAGCCCGGTCCCTGACGGTCGTCGATTGCGAGGTCACCTCGGTGCAACAAGGTGCTGAGGCGGTGCAGGATGCGCCCGTGCCGGCGTCCGGACGCCGGTTGCCCGCGGTCCCCGATCGGGTGTGGCCCCTCGCCGTGTTCGTGGTCGCCGCCGTGTGGTTCCTCTACCGCAACGACCGTCCCGGGGTGTGGACCGACGAGGGCGTGACCCTGGTCGTGCTGCACCGCACGCCCACGCAGCTGTGGCGGCTGTGGCACGGCAACGACGCGACGATGATGCCGTACTACCTGCTCATGAAGGCACTCCGCGCGCTGTCGGACGCCGTCGGCGGCCCGGTGAGCGATGTCGTGCTGCTCCGGTCGGTGTCCGGCCTGGCGATGGCGGGCGCCGCCGCCGCCCTGTACGCCCTGGTGCGCCGCCGGTCCGGCGTCGCCCTCGGGCTGGTCACCGCGCTGACCTTCGTCGCGATGCCCGGCGCCCTGCGGTACGGGCAGGAGGCCCGCCCGTACGCGCTCATGATGCTGGCGAGCGCCGTGACCTGGCTCGCGTGGGACGTGAACCGCGAGCGCCGCAGCTGGGCGGTGCGCGGCGTCTACGTGGCCGCGGTGGTGTTCGGGTCGCTCATGCACCTGTTCCTGCTCATGCAGCTGGCGGCCCAGGTGGCGGCGGCGCTCGTCGCCGACTGGCGGCACGGTGCCCGGCACCCCCGCGACGCCCGCCAGACCCGGGCGACGCTCGTCCCGCTCGTCATCGGCGGGGTCATCGTCGGCCTGCCCCTCGCCTACATCGCGCTCCACGGTCACGGCGTGCCCGACTACGTGCCGATGAGCGTCGCCAAGGTGATCGACACCATGGCGGAGACGATCCTCAACACCCACCTCGGCCTCGCCGGTCCGCTGCTGCTGGTCGCCGCGGTCGGGGTGGTGGCGCTGGCCGTGCTCAACCGGGACGTCCTGTTCGTGCTGCTGAGCTGGTTCGCGATCCCGTTCGTGCTCCAGGCCGCGGCCGGATTCGTCCAGCCCAACACCGTGCGGCTGCGCTACTGGATGGCCCTCGCCACCCCCCTCGGGGCGCTGGTCGGCGCGGGGGTGTTCGGCGTCGCTGCGCTGCTCGCCCGCGGGCTCGGCCGGGCCCTCCGCCGGGAT
>JAJYQH010000262.1 GCA_021794705.1 Actinomycetes bacterium
GGCGGGGGACGTGCGCTCCTCGTGGGGTGCTGGTTCCGACATGCTGCTCCGCTCGTCACAGGGGCGTCCGCGGCGCCCGGGAAGCGTCCAGCCTACGAGTCGCCCGAGGCCGGGACCCGGGTGCCGATCCAGCATGTGACCGGTCACGCCCGCTCGGGCGTTCCGGTTGGCGGCGGCCGATAGGTTGGGGACGTACCCCTGCGCCGCGGGTCCCCGACCGGCGCGGCGTCCGTACTTCCTCGAAGGAGAGACATGAAGTTCCGCCACCTCGGCAGGTCCGGGATGAAGATCTCGGAGATCACCTACGGCAACTGGCTCACCCACGGTTCTCAGGTCGAGAACGAGCAGGCGATGGCGTGCGTCCGGGCGGCCCTGGACGCCGGCATCACCACCTTCGACACCGCCGACGCCTACGCCAACACCAAGGCCGAGACCGTGCTCGGCGAGGCGCTCAAGAACGAGCGGCGCGAGTCGCTCGAGATCTTCACCAAGGTCTACTGGCCCACCGGCCCCGGCGGCCCCAACGACTCGGGCCTGTCGCGCAAGCACATCCTCGAGTCGATCAACGGCTCGCTGACGCGCCTGCAGACCGACCACGTCGACCTCTACCAGGCACACCGCTTCGACACCGAGACCCCGCTCGAGGAGACGATGCAGGCGTTCGCCGACGTCGTCCGGATGGGCAAGGCCCTCTACATCGGTGTGAGCGAGTGGACCGCCGACCAGATCCGCCAGGGCGCGGAACTGGCCAAGGACCTCGGCATCCAGCTGGTGAGCAACCAGCCGCAGTACTCGATGCTGTGGCGGGTGATCGAGGCCGAGGTCGTGCCCACGAGCGAGGAGCTCGGCCTGAGCCAGGTCGTGTGGTCGCCGATCGCCCAGGGTGTGCTCACGGGCAAGTACAAGCCGGGCCAGCCGGCGCCCGAGGGCTCTCGCGGCACCGACGAGAAGGGCGGCGCGAACTCGGTGCGCCGCTTCACCGACAACCAGGACCTGCTGGAGCGGGTGCAGAAGCTCCAGCCGATCGCCGACGAGCTGAGCCTGTCGATGGCCCAGCTGGCCGTCGCCTGGGTGCTGCAGAACGACAACGTCGCCTGCGCGATCATCGGGGCGTCCCGCCCCGAGCAGGTCACCGAGAACGTGGCGGCCAGCGGCGTGGAGATCCCCTCGGAGCTGATGTCGACGATCGACGAGGTGCTCGGTGACGTCGTCGTCCGCGACCCGGGGATGACGGCGCAGAACGCGCCGAAGAAGCGTCCCTCCTGACGGAGCCCGTCCCATCCGGCCCGAACCGGCACGCCGTGGTCTTGCGACCCGGCGTGCCGGTTCGTCGTCCGGGCCCCGGCGGGTGATGTTAAGAACCCGTCAAGGGTCGTCAACGCTCGGTCAGGACACGGCTTCGAGGGCGCCGACGGTGGTGCGCTGGATGGGTGCTTGAAACAGTGATGTGCCTGGTGATCGTTGCCGCCCTGTTGGGTTACCTCATCGGGGCCCTGCTGCACCCTGAGCGCTTTTGATGGGCGAGGCCGCGTCCGCCGCCACGACCCTGGCGGCCGTGGTCGTCCTGCTCGGGGTCGTCTACGTTCCGCTCGGCGGCTGGATGGCCCGCGTCTACACCGCTGAGAAGGACTGGCGGCTGGAGCGGGTGATCTACCGCCTCGTCGGCGTCGACCCGCAGGGCGAGCAGCACTGGCGGCGCTACCTCCTGTCGGTGCTCGTTCTGGGTGCTGCGGGAACCCTCGGGTTGTGGCTGCTCATCATGCTGCAGGGACGGCTCCCCTGGGACGCCGGGCGCCCCGGCATGGACTGGCACACGGCGCTCAACACCGCGGTGTCGTTCGTCACCAACACCAACTGGCAGTCCTACGCCGGCGAGACGGGCGCGGGATACCTCGTCGACATGGCGGGGCTGGCGGTGTGGAACTTCCTCTCGGCGGCGATGGGGATGGCGGTCGCCGCCGGGTTCGTGCGCGGGCTGGTGCGGTCAGGCACGGACCGGCTCGGCAACTTCTGGGTCGACCTGCTCCGGTCCATCGTGCGGATCCTCCTGCCGATCTCCGTGATCGCGGCGCTGGTGCTCGTCGCCGGGGGTGTGATCCAGAACCTCACCGACCCGCTCACCGTGCACACCCTCACCGGCGGCACGCAGGTGGTCCAGGGCGGCCCGGTGGCGTCGCAGGAGGCGATCAAGCTGCTGGGAACCAACGGCGGCGGCATCTTCAACGCCAACTCGGCCCACCCCTTCGAGAACCCGGCGCCCTGGACGTTCCTCCTCGAACTGGTGCTGCTGCTGTGCATCCCGTTCAGCTTCCCCCGCACCTACGCGCTCATGGTGGGTGACCGGCGCCAGGAGCGTCCGGTTCTGGGCGTCATGGCCGTGCTGTACCTGGTCACGTCCGGGCTCGCGGTGTGGGCCGAACTGGTGGCGGCCCACGGGCCCACCGGTGCGATGGAGGGCAAGGAACAGCGCCTGGGCGTCGCGGCGTCCATGCTGTTCGGGGTCGCGACGACCGGGACGTCCACGGGCGCGGTCGTCGCCTCGCACGATTCGATGTCGGCGCTCGGTGGGGGCCTGCTGCTGTTCACCATGCACCTGGGCGAGATCTCCCCGGGGGGCGTGGGCAGCGGGCTCTACTCGATCCTCGTGCTGGCGGTCATGGCCGTGTTCCTCGCCGGGCTCATGGTCGGCCGGACCCCCGAGTTGCTGGGCAAGACGATCGGACGCCGGGAGATCACGTGGGCGTCCCTGTACGTCCTCGTCATGCCGGCGGTCGCTCTTGTCGGCACCGCGGTGGCCCTGTGGGTGCCGCAGGCCCGCGCCGGTCTGCTGGCCTCCGGGCCGCACGGGCTCTCGGAGATGCTGTACGCCTACACGTCGGCCGCGAACAACAACGGCTCGGCCTTCGCCGGCCTGTCGAGCGACCAGCCGTTCCTCAATCTCACCCTCGCGGCGGCCATGGCGGTGGGCCGGTTCGCCCCGATCGCCCTGGTACTCGCGCTGGCCGGTGACCTCGCCGGTCAGCGTCCCCGACCCGTGACGGACGGGACCATGCCGACCCACACGGCCGTCTTCGGCGTGCTGCTCCTCGCGGTCACGCTCATCGTCGCCGCGCTCACC
>JAJYQH010000159.1 GCA_021794705.1 Actinomycetes bacterium
CCCGGCGACGTCATTCTCACGGGGACGCCGGAGGGCGTCGGCCCGATGGTGGCCGGGCAGCGGGTGACGGTGGCCGTGAGCGGCATCGGCGAACTCACCAACCCGGTCGTCGACGACGTGCCCGCGGAGGACGCCGAGTGAGCGTCCGCACCACCCAGGCGGCCCCCAACTGGCCGGTGACCGCGACGCCGGGCGGCGTCACCTACCCGCGGGTGCTGAGCGGGGAGTCGGCGACCAGCGTCCGCTCGATCACCGGGATCGTCCTCGCGCTCGCCGGCTACGGCCTTGTCGTGCCGGTCGTCGCCCAGGTCGTGCTCGCCATCGCGTGGGCGGTCCGCGGGCGTCCCGGGAGCTTCGCGAACTACTACGCCGCATCGATGGCCTACCAGCACCCCGAGGGGATGCTCGCCGCCCATCTCGGCCTCGCCATGCTCATCCCGGTCAGCCTGCTCGTCGTGCGCTACGTCCACACGAGGAGCACCCGCTACCTGCACTCGGTGCAGCCGGGCATGCGCTGGCGCTACCTCGTCGTCGCCGCGGGCGCCGCCGTGATCGTGCTCAACGCCGTGCTGTGGGTGTCGCGGATCGGCACCCCGACTGTGTGGGCGCCCCAGGCCCACGTGGGCTGGTGGCTGCTCCTCATCGTCGTGACCTCTCCGTGGCAAGCGGCGGCCGAGGAGTACTTCTTCCGCGGCTACCTCATGCAGTCGCTCGGGTCGATCGTCCCCAACCCCTGGTTCGGCGTCGTGACGTCCGCCCTGGTGTTCGCGATCTTCCACGGGATGCAGAACCCGGCCCTGTTCGTCGACCGCTTCGGGTTCGGGCTACTGGCCGGGGCCCTCGTGCTGCTGACCGGCGGCCTCGAGGCCGGGATCGCGGCGCACGTCGTCAACAACATCTTCGCCTTCGGCTATGCCGCGCTCATGGGCGGCGTCGCGGCGGCCCGTGGGGTCACGACGATCACCTGGGCCGGGGCGGGCTGGGATCTGCTCGGTTTCGCGCTCTTCGGCGCGGTCGCGTGGTGGCTCGGACGGCGGTTCAACCTCGCCACCACCACCCCGGCTGGGGCGGACGCCGCCGGTTTGGGGGTTCGGGCTCGAATCCACTAAGGTGATCAGTCGTTGCCCCGCAAGGGACGACGCTCGGATGGCCGGTTCGCCGGCCACTGAGGGGTATGGGGTAATTGGCAGCCCGACTGATTCTGGTTCAGTTAGTCTAGGTTCGAGTCCTAGTACCCCTGCGGACGTCATCCCTGGTGATGGCGACCACGGCATGGCCCCGTTGTGTAGCGGCCTAGCACGCTGCCCTCTCAAGGCAGTAGCGCGGGTTCGAATCCCGTCGGGGCTACCATGCGCGAGACCCCCGTCCACCGCGACGGGGGTCTCGTCGTTTTCGTGGGCCTGCGGCCGATGCTGCCCGTCGACTCGCCCCCGGTTGTGGCGATGAGCCGGTTCCCGGCGCCACGGGAATCGCTTCCCGTTAGCATGAGGCCATGGTTACGCTCTCGGATGTCGCCAAGGCGGCCGGTGTGTCCCTGGCGACGGCGTCACGGGCGTTCAACGGCAGCAAGGACCGCCACGTGCGCCCGGAGTTGCGCGACCGGGTGATCGAGGCCGCACGCCGCCTCAACTACGCCCCCAACGCGGCCGCCCAGCAACTGGCCGGGGGCGAGCCCAGGTCGGTCGCCCTCGTCGTGCACAACATCGCCGACCCCTACTTCTCCTCGATCGCCGCGGGAGTGGAGCGCGGCGCGACGGGCTTCGGCGGCATCGTCACCCTGGCCTCCACCGGCCTCAGCACCGACTCGCAGATCCAGGTCATCGAGACCCTGCGGCGGCAGCGCCCTCGCGTCCTCGTCCTCGTGGGAGGCCTGCAGGACGACCGCGACGACCTGCAACGGTTGCGGGAGGCACTCGCGGACTTCAAGACGTTCACCGGCGCCGGCGTCGCGCACGTGGGGCAACCGGTGCTGGGGGTGAGTACGGTCGCGATCGACAACGAAGCGGCGGCCGCCGACCTCGCCCGGGCCCTGCTCGCCCAGGGTTTCACCCGGTTCGGCGTGCTGGCCGGTCCGGAAGGGCACCTCACCGCCGCGGCCCGCAGCCGGGGCTTCACCGAGGCGATGCTCGCCGGCGGCGCCACGGCGCGGGAGCCCGTCCACGGCGAGTTCACGCGCGACGGCGGCCACCAGGCGATGGCCGACCTGCTCTCCAGCGGGGACGTCCCCGAGCTCGTGTTCGCGGTCAACGACGTCATGGCGGTGGGCGCGATGGCGGCCGCCCGCGAGCGTGGGGTGCGGGTGCCCGACGACGTGCGGGTGGCCGGCTTCGACGACATCCTCACCCTGCGCGACATCACGCCCTCGCTCACGACGGTGCATCTCGATCTCGAGGAGATCGGGGAGAGTGCCGTCCAACTCGCCCTGGACGACCAGCACGGCGAACCGCGGACCGTTGTCGTCGGCGGCTCGGTCGTGTTGCGGGAGTCGACTCGCCGCTGACGTCGCCGGGTGCGTCTCATCACCCCGCAGGACGCTTGACGCTCGTGTGCTGCCGGGGCACTATGGTGGCGACTGGAAAGCGCATTCCACCAGCCTCTCGCCCTTCCGTCAGGAGCCCACCGATGTCAGACCAGCAGCACACCCTCGATCGCGGTGGTGTTCACCCGTCCCAACCGGCCCAGGAGATCCGCACGCTCGTCGTCGCCATGAACGGGGTCACGGGCCGGATGGGGTACCGCCAGCATCTGGTGCGCTCGATTCTGTCGATCCGCGGGGAGGGCGGCGTCCTCCTCGACGACGGCACCCGGGTGCAGGTCGAGCCGGTGCTCGTCGGACGCAATGCGGACAAGCTGCGGGCGATGGCCGAGGAGCACGGGATCGCCCGGTGGAGCACCGATGTGGACGCCGTCCTCGCCGACCCCGAGGTCGACATCTACTTCGACGCCCAGACGACGTCGCGACGCTATGTCGCCCTCGCTGCGGCGATGCGGGCCGGCAAGCACATCTACACCGAGAAGCCCACGGCCGACACCCTCGAGCAGGCCGTCGACCTGGCCCGGATCGCCCGCGACACCGGCATCGTCGACGGGGTCGT
>JAJYQH010000060.1 GCA_021794705.1 Actinomycetes bacterium
ACGTGGACGGCGTCCCGGACGTCGCGGAGCACGTCGAGGTAGGGCAGCCCCGGCTTCACCATCACCATGTCGGCGCCCTCGGCGAGGTCGAGGAGCGTCTCGCGGAGCGCCTCGCGGCCGTTGGCGGGGTCCTGCTGGTAGGTCTTCCGGTCGCCGGTGAGGCTGCTCGACACGGCCTCACGGAACGGTCCGAAGAACGCCGAGGCGAACTTGGCCGAGTAGGCGAGGATCGAGACGTCGCTGTGGCCGGTCTGGTCGAGCCTGGCGCGGATCGCGGCGACCTGGCCGTCCATCATGCCGCTCGGTGCGACGACGTGCGCTCCGCAGCTCGCGTGCAGCGCCGCCATCTCGGCGTAGCGCTGCACGGTGGCGTCGTTGTCGACGACGCCGTCGGGGGTGAGGACGCCGCAGTGCCCGTGGTCGGTGAACTCGTCGAGGCACACGTCGCTCATCACCAGCAGGTCGTCGCCGACCTCGTCGCGCACGGCGCTGATCGCCTCGGAGAGGATGCCGTGCGGGTCGAGCGCGCAACTGCCCTCGGCGTCCTTGACCTCGGGGACGCCGAACAGCATGATCCCGGCGAGCCCCGCCTCGGCGGCGTCTGCGGCGGTACGCCGGATGGTGTCGAGGGTGTGCTGCACGACGCCGGGCATCGAGGAGATCGGACGCGGCTCGCGCAGCCCCTCGGCGACGAACGCCGGAAGGATCAACTGACCCGGATGCACCCGGTGCTCGCGGACCATGGCCCGCATGACCGGGGTGGAGCGCAGGCGTCGGGGACGGATCGGGAGCGGGCTGGGCACGGGGGCAAGGCTACCCCGCCGCGCTGGGGCCCCCATCACGACGACTTGCGCCGCCGCCTGCGCCGCTGCGACGGCTTCTTGACCTCGGCACCCCGCGCGAGGAACTCCGCGCGACGCCGGGCGGCGAACTCGGCCAGCTCGTCGGCGAGGGTGATCGCGCTCGGCGTGGACGCCAGCACGTCGACCCGCAGCCCGTGCTCCTCGCAGGTGGCGGCGGTGGCGGGCCCGATCGCGGCGATGATCGAGCAGGCGTGTGGCTTGCCGGCGATGCCGACGAGATTGCGCACGGTGCTGGACGACGTGAAGATCACGGCGTCGAACTCGCCGGTCTTGATCGCCTCGCGGGTCTCGACGGGCGGCGGCGCGGCGCGCACGGTGCGGTAGGCCGTAACGTCCTCGACCTCCCATCCGAGCTCGGTGAGCCCGGTGACCAGGGTGTCGACGGCGATGTCGGCGCGCGGGCAGAAGACCCGGTTGATGGGGTCGAGCAGGTCGTCGTAGGCGGGGAACTCCGCGGCCAGCCCGGACGCCGAGTGCTCCCCGACCGGCATGAGGTCGGGCACGATGCCCCAGTCGCGCAGCGACTGCGCGGTGGAGTCGCCGACCACCGCCACCCGGACGCCGCTGAACACCCGCGCGTCGAGGCCGTACTCCTCGAGCTTGTCGCGCACCGCGCGCACGGCGTTGACCGAGGTGAAGACGACCCACTCGTAGTTGCCCTCGACGAGGCCGCGGATGGCCCGGTCGAGCAGTTGCGGCTGCCGGGGCGGCTCGACCGCGATCGTCGGCACCTCCTCGGGGAAGGCGCCGTGCATCCGCAACCGGCCGATGAGGCTCGCCGACTGTGACTTCGTGCGCGGGACGAGCACCCGCCAGCCGAACAGCGGCTTGTTCTCGAACCACTCGGTGAGCTGGGCGGAGGCGGCGTCCCCCAGGACGACGGTGACCGGCGCGTCGTCGTCGGCGTCGAACAGGTCGGGCGAGAGCCGCCCGAGGGTGGTGCGGGCGGTCTCCTGGTGGGTGGTGGTGCCGTTGGCGGTGGCGATCACCGCCTCGTCGGGGGTGCGCCCGGAACGCAGTGCGCAGGCGACGACGTCGTCGAGGGCGGCAACCGTCGAGGAGATCACCTGGTTGCCCGGCCCCGGGCTCTGGCCGCCGCGGCCGGCGTCCGGCACCAACTGGACGCAGGAGCGGCTGAGGTCGATCCCGGCGAACTCCGGCACCGCAGTCTGCGGCGAAATGCCGGGCACCACGTGGATGTCGACGCCGGACGCCGCGCAGCTGCCCGCCTCGACGGCGCCGCGGCCGTCGAGGAACGGGTCGCCCCAGAAGAGCCGCACCACCTGGCGCGCCTCCGCCAGGGCGTTGAGGCATTCGGCGGCCCGTTCGGTGGGACCGGAGCCGGCGAGCCGGCGCACGGCGACACCCTCGGGGAGCGAGACGATCGGTTCGTCGAGCATGGCGACCAGCCGCGGGTCGTCGACGAGGACGAGGTCGGCGGTGCGCAGTGCCTGGAGGGCGCCGAGCGTGAGCAGCAGGGGGTCGCCGGGGCCAGCCCCGACGAACACCACCCGGGACGCCGGGCTGTCGGGGTCGTGGAGTGCACTCATGCGCTCACCCATCCGTTCTGTCGTCCGTCCTACCCGGCCAACTGGGCGAGGACCCGGCGGGCCGCCCGGTCACCCAGGTCGTCGGCCTCGTCGGTGGGGGCGCTCGACTGGTCGGCGATCAGCTGCACGCCGCCCGAGGCACCTTTTCTTCCAGTTACCACCGTCAATGTCAACCGCTTCCCGGAGTCCCCGGCGGTGACCTCGGCGAAGGCGCCGACGGGCGCGAGGCAGCCGGCCTCGAGAGTGGCGAGGAACCGCCGCTCCGCGGTGACCGCGGCCCGGGTGCCCGGGTCGTCGAGGGTGGCGGCGAGTGCCCGCGCGGGGCTGTCGTCGCGGCACTCGATGGCGAGGGCGGCCTGACCGGCGGCCGGGAGCAGCGTGGCGATCGGCAGGACGAGCGCCGGGACGCCGGACACCTGCGTGCCGTCGGCGTCGAGGCGGCCGAGGCGGCGCAGCCCGGCGGCGGCCAGCACGGTGGCGTGCACCTCTCCCCGGCGCACCCGGTCGACGCGGGTGTCGACGTTGCCCCGCACTGCGACGAAGCGGGGGCGGACGCCGCGGCGGGACGCGAGGGCGGCCAGTTGCAGCTCGCGGCGCGGGGACCCGGTGCCGATGACGGTGTCGTCGTCCCACTGGTCGGGGGGCAGGCCGACGATGACGTCGCGCGCGTCCTCGCG
>JAJYQH010000229.1 GCA_021794705.1 Actinomycetes bacterium
GTCGTCCTGTGCCGCGCACGGCGCGACCTGGTGCCCCTGGACGCCGTCGAGCGGGAGATCGTCGACCTCGTCAGCGCCCGCGACGGCGCAGATCGTGGTCGCGAACTGCCCGCCTGATGTCGTCGGCGCGACTGTCGTAGGAACTGCCGGGCGCGGCACCCGCGAGCCACCGGAACACGACGGCGTGGCCGCCGGCGACCTGGGACGTCGGAACGATGAGTCCGCGTCCGTGCGCAGGAACCAGCCGGATGTCCGGGCTGCGGCCGTTGAAGACGTATGTGACCTTGACGATGTCGTCGGCGTCCATGACCCGTTCGCCGACGACGCTCTGGACGCGGATCGACCGGGCGTCCAAGCGCACGGCCACCCGGCTCCGCACCCAGGCCCGGAGCCCGAAGACGACGAGGACGCTCAGTGCGAGGGCGATGAGCACGAACCCGCCGGAGCGCCAGGTGAGGACGCCGATGACCGCCATTCCCGCGGCCAGGACGCTCACCCGGGTGAGACTCACGCCGACGTTGAAGGTGGCCGGGAGGGTCGTGACGCCGTCCGGACCCGGCCGCGGCACCTCGTCGTCGGAGATCCTCACGGGTGCACCGACACCTCGGCGATCGCGCCGCGGTAGTGACCCGGCGACACCTGCGGCAGCGAGGTGAGGTAGACGAGCACCCAGCGGCTGGTCACCGCCGCGGACGGGGTCAGCGTCACCGACGTGCCGGCGGCCGCGTTCGAGGCGATCACCCGCCAGTCCTTGACCGTCGACATCGGAGCGGTGCTCGGGTTGCCGGTGGGCACGCGGATCTCGACGGCGGTCGGCTTGCCCTGCAGGGTCAGCCGCACCGAGCCGATCGCCACCGGGTGCCCGAGGTCGAGCACCAGCCCGACACCGGGCTTGAGGCCCCCGAGGTGCGGTGTGCCGAGATAGGTCACCGTCTCCCACGCGGTGGACGCCTTGCCGTCGATCGCCCGCCCCACCTGATCGGGGTTCTCCTGGTTGTTCCCGCCGTCGGCCGACGGGTCGAAGTCCTTGACGCTGTCGATGGCGTACGCCGATGCCGCGCTGGGCGTCGGGGACGTGGACGCCGAGGGCGGGCGGGCGGCGGTCGAGGCGGGGTGCCGGTTGCCCAGCCACACTCCGACCAGCCCGATGACGAGGCTGAGCAGCACGAGCGCGACGAGCAGGAACACCAGCCGGCGGCGCCGGTGGTCGACGCGACGACCGCCGTCGGCGGCCGCGCGGGAACTGGGTGTCGCGGGGGACGCCGCCCGCAGTCGCGCCGCCAGCGGGTCGGGCTCGCGCTCCACCTCGTGCGCCGCGGACGCCGACGGGCGCGGTTCGGCGGGTGGCGGGGCGATCGCGGTGAACGACTCGTGCGGATCCCACTCGGCCGTGGCGTCGTTGGCCGGGTCGTGGTCGAGGTGGGCGGGTCGGAGCGAGGCACCGACCGCAGCGCGGCCGGCCTCCGTGGCGGCGCGGGTGCTCGTCGTCACCGGTACCACCGGGAACCGGATCCGCTGCTCGAGGTCGGCCGCGGCGTCCGCGGTGCCGAGCACTCGCGACAGGGCGATTGCGACCTGCGACGCGGAGGTGAGCCGACCGCCCGAGTGGCGTGGTGTGGGCGACAGGATGCGGTCGCAGATCGCGTCGAGGGCCGGCGAGATGCTCGACCGCACCTGCCGGGGGGTGGCCCACCGGTCGCCCTGGAGGGGGGCGGGCTCGAGCCCCCAGGTGTCGACCTGGGCCCGGTCGGGGTCGACCGGCCACATTGAGAGCAGGCTGGCGTAGAGCAGCTTGCCGAGGGCCTGAACGTCGGCGGCCTCCCGCTCCGACCACGCCGCGTGGGCGTCGTGCTGCTCGGGGTGCAGCGCCGCCTCGATGAGGAATCCGACGATCTTGACGTTGCCGGTCGCGGTGATGACGACCGAGTCGGGGGTGAGCCGTTGGTGGAACAGGCCCTGCTCGTGCAGGGGCGCCAGCGCGTCGGCCATCTCCCGGACGATCCACGCCGCTTCCAGGGCGCTGAGCGGGCCGGACGCCAGCAGCTGCTCGAGCGTCTCACCGGGCGCGAACTCGCAGACGACGAGCGACGGCTCGTCGGGGTCCTCGCCGCCCACGGCGTCCAGCACCCGGAGGAAGCGGGCGTCGACGGCGGCCGCGCTTCGACGCGCCGCGTCGAGGACGCCGGGCGAGCGCGGGTCGTGGGCCGCGAGCACGTGGATCAGCACCGAGCGGGACAGGGTGCGGTCGAAGGCGCGCCAGGTCTGGATCGCCCCCCGCTGCAGCAGCCTGCTCTCGAGCTGGTAGCGCTCGGCGACCACCTGCCCCTGGTACACCGCCGGTGTCGGCAGCCCCTCGTAGCCGCCGGGAGGGTCGTCGTCGAGCGTCATGTCGGTGATGATCGTCGGCTCGTCGGACGAGGGGTCCCACTGCGAATTCATCGGCTGTCACTTCCATCGGGATGCGCCGGGGCCCTCGCGGCGTCCCGGAGTGTCGACCCGCTCGGGACCCCAGTCTGCCCGCCCGCCGGGACATCGGCGAAGCTGACACTCTGTGCGGCAGGTCTGGCGAGCGACTGGGTGCGGCTGTGCTCGCGCTGCACCTGCCGGATGCGCATCGCGGTCGCACCCATGAACACCGCGCCGGAAAGAATCACGATGATCCAGCCGACCTGCCCGAAGGAGGTGGCCCGCAGCGTGACCTGCTGCGGAGCCCCGATCGGCCGCCCCTGCGGGGTCTCGAGGCGCGCGGTCACGTTCACCGAACCGTTGGTGTGGGCGTGGGCGGTGAACTCGGCCGTCACCGTCTCGCCGGCGGGCACCGTGATGTCGGGCGTCTCGGGGACGCTGACCCGCTGGGGGTTCTCGGAGACGAACGCGATCCGCACCGTCACCGCCTGGTCGAGGTGGTTGGTGACGGTGGCCGGGAGATTGTTGCTCGAGCTGCTGAGCACGAACTCCCCGGCCAGCGCGAGGGTGATCGCCTGGCTGCCCAGCACGTCGCCGACGAGCGAGGTCGCCTTGCTGAGGAAGTCCGCCCCCTGCTTGGGGGTGAAGCTCGACGACAGGCTCCGGGCGAGCGCCCGGTCGGC
>JAJYQH010000319.1 GCA_021794705.1 Actinomycetes bacterium
CGGCGATCGCCTGGGGTGCCACCTTCGACCCGGCGCTCATCGAGGAGATGGCCGCCGCGATCGGCAGCGACATGGCCGCGCTCGGCGTGCACCAGGGCCTCTCGCCGCTGCTCGACGTCGTCCGCGACTACCGCTGGGGCCGGGTCGAGGAGACCATCGGCGAGGACCCCTACCTCGTCGGCACCCTCGGCACCGCCTACGTCAGGGGGCTCCAGGCGGGCGGCATCGTCGCGACCCTCAAGCACTTCGTCGGCTACCCGGCGTCCCGGGCCGGCCGCAACCACGCCCCGGTGCCGATGGGACGCCGTGAGCTCGAGGACGTCATGCTGCCGCCGTTCGAGATGGCCGTGCGCGAGGGAGGCACCGGCTCGGTGATGAACTCCTACAGCGACGTCGACGGCGTCCCGGCGGGGGCGAGCGCCGAGCTGCTCACGCACGTGCTGCGCGAGCGCTGGGGCTTCACCGGCACCGTCGTGAGCGATTACTGGGCGGTGCTGTTCCTCGAGATGATGCACAAGGTGGCCGCCGACCTCGCGGACGCCGGCCGGCTGGCGATCACCGCGGGCATCGACGTCGAACTCCCCGGCACCGGCGGCTACGCCCACCTCGCCGACCTGGTCCGCGAGGGCAGGCTGGACGAGGCGATCGTCGACCGGGCGGTGCTGCGGGTGCTGGAGCAGAAGGCCGAACTCGGGCTGCTCGACCCCGACTTCGACGCGGGTGCCCAGGGGACGCCGACCGATCTCGACTCCGCCCGCAATCGCGGTCTCGCCCGACGGCTGGCCGAGGACAGCATCGTCCTGCTCGCCAATGACGACGAGATCCTGCCGCTCGACGACGTCTCGGTCGCCGCCCTCATCGGCCCGTGCGCCGGTGACGTGCGCACCTTCATGGGCTGCTACGCGTTCCCCAACCACGTCATGGGCCGCTACCCCGGTCGCTCGCTGGGCCTGCCGATCACGCCGCTGCCCGACGCCCTCGCGGCCGAGTTCCCGACGGTGGAATGGCTGCGCGAGGAGGGCTGCCCGATCGTCGAGCCCGACCGCAGCGGCATCGAGGCGGCGGTGGACGCCGCCCGCGAGGCCGACGTGGCGATCGTCACCGTCGGCGACCTGGCCGGTCTGTTCGGCCAGGGCACCTCGGGCGAGGGCTGCGACGTCGTCGACCTCACCCTGCCCGGCGTCCAGGCGGAGCTCGTCGAGGCGGTCCTCGCCACCGGCACCCCGACCGTGCTGCTGGTGATCAGCGGACGCCCCTACGCCCTCGGCGCGTTCGCCGACCGGTGCGCCGCGATCGTCCAGGCGTTCATGCCCGGGGTCGAGGGCGGGGCCGCGATCGCCGGCGTCCTCAGTGGCCGGATCAATCCGTCCGGCCGGCTTCCGATCGCCGTCCCCAACCACCCGGGCGGCCAGCCCGGCACCTACCTCGCGCCCCGCCTCGGCTGGTTCAGCGAGGGGGTCTCGAACCTCGACCCGCGGCCGCTGTTCCCGTTCGGGTACGGCTTGTCGTACGGATCGTTCGAACTCGGCGACCTCGTCCTCGACAGCGCCGAGATCCCGGTGGACGGCAGGGTCCGGGTGAGCGTCACCGTGCGCAACACCGGCGAGCGGGCCGGGTCGGACGTCGTGCAGCTGTACGCGCACGACGAGGTGGCCCAGGTGGTGCGTCCGCTCAAGGAGCTCATCGGCTACCGCAAGGTGACCCTCGAGCCCGGCGCCTCGGCGCGCGTGACCTTCGACGTGCACGCCGACCGGTTCTCGTTCACCGGGCTCGACTACTCCCGGATCGTCGAGCCGGGCGCGATCACGCTGATGGCCGGGCGCTCCAGTGAGGACCTCGGGCTGCGCGAGACCCTCACGCTCACCGGCGACGTCCGCGTCGTCCCCGAGGGCCGGGTGCTCGTCACCCCGACCACGGTGACCGAGGTCTGAGCCCGGCGCCGGGCGCCCCGATGCCGGTTCCCCCCGGGTCCGGTTCCGGGCGGGCGTTATCGACGCTTGCGCGGGCGTTCTCGACGCTTGGGCGGGCGTTCTCTGCCGATTCCGGGTTGTGAACGCCCGCAACAGCAGAGATCGCCCGCCCCTCGGACGCCGACCACCGGAAACCGCCCAGCGTCGCCGCCACCCGCGGGCGTCTGGGTGCTCCGATGGCAGGATGTGGGCCATGCCCGAGCCGAGCACCCTGGCCGTCACCATCACCGGGGCCGACCGGCCCGGGGTCACGGCGCTGCTGGCCGAGGCGGCGTCCGCGGGGGCAGCGGAGCTGCTCGACTTCGAGCAGACCATCGTGCGAGGGCAGCTGAGCATCGGCATGCTGCTCTCGGCGTCCCCTGACGAGCTGGGCCCGCTCGAGGAGCGGGTGGTCCGTGTCGGTGAGAGCCTCGGTCTCAGCGTCCGGGTGGTCGCCGGCGAGGGCGACAACCCGACCCGGCGCTCGCGCGCCATCGTCACCCTGCTCGGGCGACCGCTGCTGGCATCCCACCTCGCCGTGGCGGCGGCGATGATCCACGAGCTGGGCGGCAACATCGACCGCGCCCGCCGCCTCTCCCGGACGCCGCTCACGAGCATCGAGCTGTGGGTGTCGCCGGTCGACCCCGTGCTGCTGCGCCGGGTGATGGCGATCGCCGCGGCCGACTCGGGGTTCGACGCGTCCGTCTCGCCGGCGGGCATCGTCCGGCACGGACGCCGGCTGGTCGTCATGGACGTCGACTCGACCCTCATCCAGGACGAGGTGATCGAACTGCTCGCCCGGCACGCCGGGCGCGAGGAGGAGGTGCGCCGGATCACCGAGCGGGCGATGCGCGGCGACCTCGACTTCTCGGCCTCGCTCACCGAGCGGGTGCGCGCCCTGGCGGGGCTGCCGGCGTCCGTGTTCGCCGAGGTACTGGACGCCGTCCGGCTCACCCCCGGCGCCCGGACCCTGGTCGCCACGCTCAAGGAGCTCGGCCTCGCCGTGGGGGTCGTCTCCGGCGGGTTCATCGAGGTCGTCGGCCCGCTCGCCGCCGAGCTCGGCATCGACTACGCCCACGCCAACCGGCTCGAGGTCGTCGACGGGCACCTCACCGGCCGGGTGCTCGGGGACATCG
>JAJYQH010000299.1 GCA_021794705.1 Actinomycetes bacterium
GGGAACGAGCACGTCGCCGCCGTCGAGGGCGTCGCGCTTCTCGACGGCGTCCCCGACCGCGAAGATGTCGGGGTCGCTGGTGCGGAGAAACTCGTCGACCGCGATGCCGCCGCGCTCCCCGAGGGCGAGGCCGGCGGACGCCGCGAGCGAGGTCTCCGGGCGGACGCCGATGGCGGCGACGACCATGTCGGCGGCCAGCCGTTCCCCCGTGGACAGCGTGACCGTGTCGGGACCGATCTCGGTGACCGCGGCCCCCAGGTCGAGACGCACCCCGTGATCGCGGATGCGCTCGTGCACGGGCTGCACCATCTCGGGGTCGAGCGGCGCCATCACCTGGGGCATCGCCTCGACCAGGCTCACCCGCAACCCGCGGGCGGCGAGGTTCTCGGCCATCTCCACGCCGATGAACCCGCCGCCGATGACGACGGCGCTGGGAGCGGAGGCGCTGGACTCGAGCGCGTCGAGGTCGGCCGCGTCGTGGACATGCTGGGTGGCGCGCACCAGGGCGTCGGTGTCCTCGACGTCGCGCAGGCTGAGGGCCCGCTCGATGCCGGGGATCGGCGGGCGCACCGGGCGTGCACCCGGCGACAGGACGAGCTTGTCGTAGTGGAGGACGCGCTCCTGACCGCTGCCGGTCTCGCGGATGATGAGCTCGTGCGCCTCGCGGCGGATGTCGAGCGCCTCGTGGTGCACGAGGACGGTGATCCCGAACCGCGCGTGCAGCGACTCCGGGGTCTGGAGGAGCAGGTTGCCGCGGTGGGCGATGACGCCGCCCACGTGGTAGGGCAGGCCGCAGTTCGCGAACGACACGTACCCGCTGCGCTCGACGACGGTGATGCTCGCGCTCTCGTCGAGCCGGCGCAGCCGGGTGGCGGCCGACATCCCCCCGGCGACCCCTCCGATGATGACGATGTCCATGGGAGGAAGGTACCCCAGGGGGTATGTGCGGCCGACGGCGGGGGCACCTAACGCCACGACGACCCGGCCGACCGTCCCCGGTCCCGGCGTCCCCGCCGACACCGACCCGCGTCCCCGCGGCGTCCCGGCGCCCGTCCGCGGCGTACGCAATGACCGACGGCGTACGCAATGGTCAGGTAGAACGACCAGAACGGACGCCGATGCGGACGGGTCGTACGCCGCGGAGACGGAGGCGGGGTGCGTCGGCTCGACGCCGTCCGCACCCCGCGCAGTTGCCCGGTCCGTTGCCGTCAGGCGGTCGGCAACCAGATCCGGTCGAGGTAGTTGCGGATCGAGCGGTCGGACGAGAAGTAGCCCGAGCGGGCCACGTTGAGGATCGCCGAGCGGGTCCAGGCGGTCTCGTCGGCGTAGTACCGGCGCACCTGCGCCTGCACGTCCATGTACGACCGGAAGTCGGCCAGCGCCATGAACCGGTCCTCGTAGAGCAGGTTCGAGGTGAACGCCTCGAAGGCCATCGGATCGCCCCCGGAGAAGGCACCCGACGCGATGAGATCGATCGCCGCCTTGAGGTCGGGGTCGCTCTGGTAGAGGTCCATCGGGCGGTAGCCCCGCTGCTGGAGCGCGGCGACCTCCGGCTCGGTCATCCCGAACAGGAAGAAGTTCTCGTCGCCCACCAGCCGGCGGATCTCGATGTTCGCGCCGTCGTCGGTGCCGATGGTGAGGGCGCCGTTCATCTGGAACTTCATGTTGCCGGTGCCGGACGCCTCGAGCCCCGCGAGCGAGATCTGCTCGGACAAATCGGCCGCCGGGATGAGCGTCTGCGCCAGGGTCACGTTGTAGTTGACCGGGAACGCGACGTGCAGCACCCCCTCGACCCGCTTGTCGGCGTTGATGGTCGCCGCCACCGCGTTGATCAGCCGGATCGTCTCCTTGGCCATCCGGTACCCGGGGGCGGCCTTGGCGCCGAAGACGACGGTGCGCGGCGTCACCTCGTCGATGGCGAGCTTGCCGGTGATGAGCCCCTCGTACAGCGAGACGACGTGCAGCAGCTTGAGGCTCTGCCGCTTGTACTCGTGCAGCCGCTTGACCATGACGTCGAGCAGGTGCCCCTCGGGCAGGTCGATGCCGTCGCGTTCGCGGAGCAGGGCGCGCAGCCGCTCCTTGTTCACCCGCTTCACCTCGCGGAACTGGGCGCGGAACTCCTCGTCCTCGGCGTACGGCTCGAGTTCGAGCAGCCGGTCGAGGTCGGTGAGCCAGCCCTTGCCGATGGCGTCGCTGATGAGGTCGGACAAGCCGGGGTTGGCCAGCTTGATGAACCGGCGCGGGGTCACGCCGTTGGTGACGTTGGTGAACTTCGTCGGCCAGTACTCGCTGAAGTCGGGCAGCACGTTGTCGCGGAGCAACTGGGAGTGCAGTTCGGCCACTCCGTTGACCTTGACGGACGCCACGGTGGCCAGGTAGGCCATCCGCACCGCGCGCTCCGGGTACTCGGCGATGATCGACATCCCGCGCACCCGCATCTCGTCGTTGGGGTACTTCAGCCGCACTTCGGCGAGGAACTGCTCGTTGATCTTGTAGATGATCTCGAGGTGCCGGGGCAGCAGGCGTCCGACGAGGTCGGTCGACCACACCTCCAGCGCCTCCGGGAGCAGGGTGTGACAGGTGTAGGCGAAGCACTGCCGGGTGATCTTCCACGCCTCGTCCCAGTCGAAGCCCTTGAGGTCGACGAGGATACGCATGAGCTCCGGCACCGCGATCACCGGGTGGGTGTCGTTGAGCTGGAAGATGATCCGCGAGGGCAGGTCGTGCAGGTCGAAGCCGGCCTCGAGCTCGTTCTCGATGAAGTCGTGCAGCGAGCAGGCGACGAAGAAGTACTGCTGCTGCAGCCGGAGCTCCTTGCCCTGAGGGGTCGAGTCCTCCGGGTAGAGCACCTTGGTGATGTTCTCGGCGAAGGTCTGCGCGCGCGCCGCCTGGGCGTAGTCGCCCGCGTTGAAGATCGCGAGGTCGAAGGCGTTGGTCGCCTGCGCGCTCCACAGCCGCAGGGTGTTGACCCGTCCGTTGTTGTAGCCCGGGACCATGTAGTTGTACGGGACGCCGAGGACGTTCCACGCCGGCACCCACCGGGTGCGCTCGGTGCCGAGCTCGTCGGTGTAGGTCT
>JAJYQH010000303.1 GCA_021794705.1 Actinomycetes bacterium
TCCGATCTCCTGCGCACGCTGGCGATGGCGCTCATGAAGATCGCCAACGACGTGCGCTGGCTGGCGTCGGGACCCCGGGCGGGCATCGGGGAGATCCGGATCCCGCAGAACGAGCCGGGGTCGAGCATCATGCCGGGCAAGGTGAACCCGACCCAGAGCGAGGCGCTGACGATGGTGGCGACGCGGGTGTTCGGCAACGACGCCACCGTGGCGTTCGCCGGGTCGCAGGGCAACTTCCAGCTCAACGTCTACAAGCCGGTGATGGCCCACGCCGTGCTCGAGTCGATCCGGCTGCTCGGGGACGCCTGCCGGTCGTTCAACGACCACTGCGCCGTGGGTATCGAACCCGACCCGCAGCGGATCGAGGAGCACCTCAACGCCAACCTCATGCTCGTCACCGCGCTCAACCGGCACATCGGCTACGACCGGGCGGCGGCGATCGCCAAGCGCGCCTACAAGGAGGGCATCACCCTGCGCGAGTCGGCCGCGGCCGAGGGCGTGAGCGGGTCGGACTTCGACGCCTGGGTCGTGCCGGCCGACATGACCCACCCCTGAGGGCCGGCGGCCCGGACCGGCCACGACAGCGCACCGGCCCGGGCCGCCGGGGGTCACCGCCGCTGGTACATGCCCTTGACGTAGGCCGCCTGGCCGAGGTGCTGGGTGATGTCGTTGACCACCGACACGAGCCGCACCGCCGCCGTGACGGGCGGGTCCCAGCGCTCGTCGACGATGCGGTCGTACCCCTCGTCGACCAGCGCGTTGATCACCTCGAGGGTCATCGCGTGCACGGCCTCGTGGTACGAGACGAGCAGGCCCGGGTCGTCGACGGTGAACTGCCCGACCTCCGAGCTCGACTGACCGTAGCCGACCGCGGACGCCGGATAGGGCAGGCCGAGGCGCTCGGCGAAGCCCTGCGAGGTGTAGACCTGTTCGACCCCGCCGACACCGGCGACGTGGTCGTCCTGCACCCGGGTGAGGTGCCAGACCAGCCAGCCGATCGAGTTGGCGTCCGGATCGGGGCGCCAGGTGAGGGCGTCGCGGTCGAGGCCGTCGAGCAGTTGCGGGATCGCCTCGTGCACCCGCCCGAAGGCGTCGGCGAGAATCGTTGTCGGGGTGGTGGCGCTCATCGCGTCTCCTTTCTCACTGCTTGTCGGTGTCGCGCATGGCGTCCAGGGTCGCGAGGTCGTCGTCGGAGATGACGAAGTCGAGCTGGGCGTTCTGGCGGATGTGCTCGGGCGAGGTGGCCTTGGGCAGCACGACGGCACCCCGCTGCAGCAGGTAGCGCACGCACAGCTGCGGGGCGGAGACGCCGTAGTGCTGGGCGATCGTGCCGAGCTCGGGGTGGTCGACGATGAGGCCATGCGCGAACGGGGAGTAGGCCTCGACGATGATGTCGTGCTCGCGGCACGCGGCGACCGTGTCGCTCGTGTCGAGCCCGACGAACCAGCGGATCTGGTCGACCATCGGCGTCACCCGGCAGGCGGGCAGCAGCGAGTCGAGGTCGCCGCGCTCGAAGTTGGACACTCCGATCGCCTTGACCCGGCCACTGTCGAGGCACTCCTCCATGAATCCCCAGATGGCCTTGTTCTCCTCGCGGCAGTCCTTGCCGATCTGGTCCCACGGCCACGGGGCGTGGATGAGGTACAGGTCGATGTAGTCGAGGCCGATCTCGCTCATCGTGGTCTCGAAGTTGCGGCGCGCGCTGTCGAGGTCCTTGGACTCGGCCGGGAGCTTGCTGGTGACGAAGATCTGGTCGCGGGGGATGCCCGAGTCGCGCATGGCCCGGCCGACCGAGGCCTCGTTGCCGTAGGCCCGGGCGGTGTCGATGTGCCGGTAGCCGACCTCGAGGGCGGCGCGGACGGCGTCGTAGCACTCCGGCCCCTCCTCGAGCAGCCAGGTGCCGAAGCCGACGACCGGCATCGCGGCGCCGGTGGACAGGGTGACGGTCTCTTCGAGCGGGGTCATGGGCGGCTCCTGACGGACGTTCCTCAACGGTGCGGACGCCGTCCACGCTAGTGGAGCCGCCAAGCACTTTCGAGGCCCCGATGAGGTGGCCTGGGACGCCGGCACGCTCCCCCATCTCCCCCGAGCGGGAGGATTCGGGGCGTCACCGGGGAGTTGGGCCCGATTCGGCGCTAACTCCCCGTTGACGCTGCCGATCGTCTCACCGGGCGGAGGTGCCCCGAGCACTGGCGGGTTCGGGCGACGGCAACCGTCGGGCTCCCCAGACGCCCGGGTGGCGATCAGCCCTGACGGCCCAGCGGCGCGGTGCTCTGCCGCACGACGAGGGTGGTGGCGAGCTCGAGCTCCGGCGGGGCGGGCTCGCCGGCGACCAGCCGGCTGATCCGGCGCAGCGCCTCGGCGCCGAGCTGGTCGAGGGGCTGGCGGACGGTCGTGAGCGGCGGCGAGTGCCACAGCGCCAGGTAGCCGTCGTCGAAGCCGACGAGGCTGACGTCGTCGGGAACCCGCAGCCCGAGGCGGCGTCCCGCCTCGGTGACCCCGATGGCGACCAGGTCGCACGCGGCGACGACGGCTGTCGGAGGCTCGTCCAGTTGCAGCAGATACCGGCCTCCCGACAGGCCGTCCTCGTACCGGAACCCACCGGGGACGACGAGCCCGGGATCGACGTCGACGCCGGCCTCGCGCATCGCCGACTCGAAACCGGCCAGCCGTTCCATGGCCGGGCGCGAGCGGGACGGGCCGGTGACCACGCCGATCCGGCGGTGGCCGAGGTCGAGCAGGTGCCGGGTCGCCTGCACTCCCCCGCGCCAGTTGGTGGCACCCACGCTCACCGGCGTCCCGGCGCCCTCGTCGAGCGGGTCGAGCGACACCAGAGGCAGGCCCAACTCCTCGGCGGCCCGCACCTGCGCGGCGTCCACGGGCATGGTCACGAGGATGACGCCGTCGACACCCGAGTCGCGGATCGCCTGCAACCACCGGGTCGAGCCGGGCTCGCCGGCGGCCTCGTGGACGCGCCCCCCATCGCGCTCGTGCAACTCGACGAGCACGCCCTCGCGCTGGGCCTGCCGCACCAGCCCCTCGAGGACGGCCGGGGTGTAGGCGTTCTCGAGATTC
>JAJYQH010000142.1 GCA_021794705.1 Actinomycetes bacterium
CAAGCTGGCGCTGGGCATCTCCGACCCGACCAAGGCCAACCAGGCGATCGTCGACGCGTTCAAGAACAAGGACGCCGCGGCGCTGTCGAAGATCTCCAACGTGTGGAACTCGTCGTACAACTTCGATTCGATGCCGTCCAACAAGGACCTCCTCGTGTCCGACGGCCCCTACGTGATCACCGACATGAAGTCCAAGCAGTACGTGCAGCTCGGGCTCAACCCGAAGTACACCGGTGACCACAAGCCGTCGATCTCGCAGCTGATCGTCACCTTCAACGAAGACGGTGGCTCGCAGCTCACCGACCTGCAGAACGGCAAGGTCGGGATCATCGAGCCGCAGGCGACCGCCGACCTGCTGAAGAACGCCCAGCAGTCGTCCAACGCCACTGTCATCAGTGGCAACGAGGCGACCTACGAGCACATCGACCTCACGATGAACAACAAGGGCCCGTTCGACCCGGCCACCTACGGCGGTGACGCGACCAAGGCCCGCGACGTCCGCGACGCGTTCCTGCTGCTCGTGCCGCGCCAGGAGATCGTCACCAAGCTCGTCGTCCCGCTGAACCCGAACGCCAAGGTGCGCAACTCCTACGACGTCGACCCGGGCAACGCCCAGTACTACGACTCGACGGTCGCTGCCAACGGCATGGACAAGGCGTGGCCGGCCGACGTTCCCGCGTCCTCGGTGACCAAGGCCAAGGACCTGCTCAAGCAGGCCGGGGTCAAGACGCCGGTCAACGTGCGGTTCCTGTACGCCAAGTCGAACCCCCGTCGCCAGGGTGAGTACCAGCTCATCAAGGCCAAGGAGGCCCCGCTGTTCAACGTCCAGGACAACGGGTCCGACAGCTGGAGCACGCTGCTCGGCTCGGGCAAGTACGACGCCAGCCTGTTCGCCTGGGCCGCCAACTCGACCGGCCTGTCCGGTGACGCGCCCAACTACGTCACCGGCGGCCAGAACAACTTCTCGGGCTACTCGAACAAGAAGGTCGACGCCTGGTTCAAGCAGCTGTACGGCACGCTCGACGTCGCCCAGCAGTTCCAGCTCAACAACCAGATCGAGAAGCAGATGGTCGACGACGCGTTCGGCAACACCGTCTTCCAGTTCCCGGACATGACCGTCTACAACAAGAACATGGTCCAGAACGTGTCGGTGTCGCCGCTCGTGCCCACCTACTTCTGGAACTTCTGGGAGTGGAAGCTGCCGAACAGCTGATCCGTGATTCTGCGACGCACCTAGTCAAGTGACGGTTGAGGCATCCGGATTTCCGGGTGCCTCAACCGTCCCTGTATGTTCCGCCTCGTAGACTCAGCCCGAGTCCCACCCAGAAAGCCCGCCATGATCAGATTCCTCATCCGGCGCATCCTCATCCTGCTCGGCATCCTGCTGGCGTTGTCGTTCTTCATGTACGGCGCTCTGACCCTCGCCCTGGATCCGCTGTCTGACCTGCGCCAGAGCACCGCCCTGAACAAGCAGCAGCTGATCAACTCCCGGATCGCGATGCTGCACCTCAACGAGCCGTGGACGCAGCGGTACTGGAACTGGCTCGTGCAGTTCGTTCAGGGCAACCCGGGCCAGGCCTGGGCGATCCAGCAGCCGGTGAGCAAGCTCCTGCCCGGGGCCGTGAGCACGTCGTTCCACCTCGTCATCAACGCGACGCTGCTGTCGATCGTGGTCGGCGTGACGATCGGCGTCATCTCGGCCCTGCGCCAGTACACCGGCTTCGACTACACGATCACCTTCGTCGCGTTCGTCATGTACTCCCTGCCGGTCTTCTGGGTCGCGGTACTCCTCAAGCAGTTCCTCGCGATCGACCTCAACAACTTCCTCCAGCAACCCAGCGTGAACTGGCTGCTCGTCGTCGTGCTCGCCCTGATCGGGGGGCTGTTCTGGCTCGGGGCGCTGGGAGGCGACTGGAAGCGCCGGCTCATCGTCTTCGTGAGCGCCTTCGTCGTGACCTTCGCGGTCTTCGCCTACATCTTCGCCAGCGGGTGGCTCAACAACCCGCAGATCGGTCTGCTCGGGGTGGCCGTCATCGGCCTGGCCAGCGCCTACGTGTTCACGGTGCTGTTCGCGGGCACCAGGAACCGGCGCGCCCTCTACTCCGCGCTCACCGTGGCCGTCGTCGGCATCGCCCTCTACTACCCGCTCCAGTACCTGCTGGTCTACTCCTTCGCCGGCACCTACTGGTTCGAGGTGCTGCTGCTCCTCGTCGCGCTCGCTCTCGGTGGACTCATCGGGTGGCTGTTCGGCGGCCCCGACCGGATGGTTTCCGTGCGCGGCGGCGTCCTGGTGGCCCTCGTCATGGCCATCGTCGTCTTCATCGACCAGTGCCTGCAGTACTGGCAGATCTACGTGAACTCGCGGCCGATCGCGCACCGGCCGATCGCCACCAGCGGGGCCACCACCCCCGCCCTCGGGGGCGGCTTCTGGGTGGGACAGCTGGACTCGTTCACGCACCTGTTGCTGCCGACGATCGCCCTCGTGCTCATCTCGTTCGCGACCTACACCCGCTACCAGCGGGGTGCGACTCTCGAGGTGCTCAACCAGGACTACATCCGCACGGCCCGGTCGAAGGGCCTGCCCGAGCGGGTGGTCATCGTGCGGCACGCACTGCGCAACGCGCTTCTGCCGCTCGCCTCGATCGTCCCCGTCGACATCATCTCCCTGCTCGGTGGCGCGGTGATCACCGAGACCATCTTCAACTGGAACGGCATGGGGCGGCTCTTCATCACCGCGCTGGCCGGCAACATGATCGACCCGGCGATGGCCTACATCATGATCACCGGGGCCGCCGCCATGGTGGCGAACATCATCGCCGACTTCCTGTATGCCCTTCTCGATCCTCGAATCCGGGTGGACGCATGAGCAACGACAACTTCGGACCCGGCGGCTCCGACGAGCTGCTGGACAAGCTGGCGGAGTCACGGGGGCAGAGCGACACGCTCGACGCCGGCACCGCGAGCACCTTCGACTCCTTCGAGAACATCCCCCTCGACGAGTCCGCCGCCTTCGGACGCGGCGAGGGCGTGGGCGAGGCCCGGGAGACCGAGGGACTCTCCCAGGGCC
>JAJYQH010000188.1 GCA_021794705.1 Actinomycetes bacterium
CGTGGGTCCGGGCCGCGGCGGTCGACACCTGCTGCCCGAGCACGGCGCGGACGGCGAACTCGGCGGGGTCGACGGTGCGCGGCACCCGGCGTCCGGGGGCCCGGGCGACCAGGGCGGCGAGGGCCGCGTCCGCGGCGAGGTGGGCGTCGACCGCCACGGGGTCGGCGTCCAGGTCGAGCAGCCGGCGGCACCGGCCGATCGCGGGCGTGAGGTCCCGCGGGTCGGCGAGCCACATGGTGGCGGCGACGTGGTCGGGCCTCGGGCGCAGGGCGACGATCGCGGCGCCGTGGGGGAGGGCCAGGCTGCGCCGGTACGCACCGTCGCGCCACTCCTCGACGCCGGGCACGGCGGTGGCGGCGAGGTGACCGAACACGTTGCCGGGCTCGAACGGCGTCCGGAACGGCAGGCGCAGGTCGACCTGGCCGAGCGGCTGGTCGTCGGCCCGCCTGGGGCTGCGACGGCGGGCCCTCAGCTCGGTGGGCGTTCGGGCGTAGGTGAGGGTCACCGCATCGTTGAACGAGCGGACCGAGCCGAAGCCGGCGGCGAAGGCCACCTCGGCCATCGACAGATCGGTGGTCTCGATGAGCAGCCGGGCGGTGTGCGCGCGCTGCGACCGGGCCAGGGCGAGCGGGGACGCCCCGAGCTCCAGCTGGGTGAGGCGCTGCACCTGGCGCACCGAGTAGCCGAGGCGGGCGGCGAGCCCGTGGACGCCCTCGCGCTCGACCACCCCGTCGCCGATCAGGCGCACCGCCCGTCCGACGACGTCGCCGCGGGTGTCCCACTCGGGCGAGCCGGGCACGGCGTCCGGGCGGCAGCGGCGGCAGGCGCGGTAGCCGGCGTCCTGGGCGGCGGCGGCGCTGGGGAAGAAGCCGACGTTCTCGGGCCGGGGGGTGAGCGCCGGGCAGCTCGGCCGGCAGTAGATGCCCGTGGTGCGCACCGCGGTGAAGAAGTGCCCGTCGAAGCGCGGGTCGCGGCTGCGCATCGCCGTGAGGCAGGTTGCTCGGTCGGGCATCACGGGGTCAACCCTGCCTCAGCGGCCCCCGATTCTCTAGCAGGAATGCGACATCGCATCGGCCCGCTCTCCCGAGACTGCCCCGGCAGCCCTTGTGGCTGCGGTGCGGATGCCACACTGGCACTGTGAATCGGGGGAACAAGCCGCGGCACGCCCTGCCCCAGCCCAGGCGCCTGGAACGGCTGGGCATGGTGATGGCGCGGCACTGGGGACGGGTCGTCGCGGCGTGGCTCGTCGTGGTGGTCGTCGGCTTCGCGCTGGCCCTCGGGCTGGTCGGGGAGGGGCTGTTCGCGAGGTTGCACAGCGGGAACATCGTCGTGCCCGGGCAGTCGCAGGCGGGCGTCGACGCGCTCAACGCCACGTCCGCCGCGGCCGCGGCGGGGCCCAGGTACACGATCGTGGCGACCGGGGCGAGGGTCACCGGGACGGCGGTCGCCGAGGCGGCCGCCACGTCCGCCCGGGCCATCTCCCAGCTGCCCCACGTGGAGTCGGTCGCGACGCCGTGGACCGTGCCCGGAGGGATCGCCGGGCCGCAGGCGGCCGCGCTGCTCGCCCACGGGTCCGCGCAGAGCGGCGGGTTCGCCGTGGTCGTGACGTTCACGGGGTCGACCACCAAGCAGGACCTGGCCCGGGAGACCCCGAAGGTCGACGACGCACTCGCCGGGCTGCTCACGGCGTCCGGCGCCACGTCGACCGTGCGCGGCGGCACCCAGCAGCTCGTGGACGCCGTCATCGGGCAGATCAAGCGCGACCTCGAGGTGGGCGAGGGCCTGGCGCTGCCCGTCACCTTCGTCGTGATGATCCTCGTGTTCGGCGGCTTCGTCGCCGCCGGCATGCCCCTGGCCGGTGCCATCGCGAGCATCGCGGGCGCCTTCGGCGCGCTGCTCGGCTTCTCCTACCTCATGCAGCTCGACGCCACGGTGGTCAACATCGTCACCGTGCTCGGGCTCGGGTTGTCGATCGACTACGGGCTGCTCATCGTCAGCCGCTACCGCGAGGAACTGCGCGCGATCGCCCGGGGGCGGCCGGCGTCCGAACTCACCGACGAGCAGCTCATCGCCGCCGCGGGAGCCACCGTCAACCGTGCCGGCCGCACGGTGCTGTTCTCCGGGCTGACCGTGGCGATCTCCCTCGTCGGGCTGCTGCTGTTCCAGGCCGACATCCTCCGCGCGATCGGAGCGGCAGGCGTCACGGTGGTGGCGGTGGCCATCCTCGTCGCGCTCACCCTCGTCCCCGCCCTGTGCCGGCTCGGCGCCCGCCGGCTGCTGCGCGGCGGCACCGACGTGGCGCCCGAGCACGGCATCTTCTCCCGGCTCGCGCAGGGCGTGCAGCGCGCCCCCTGGGTGGTCATCGTCGTCGTCGCCGCGGTGCTCGTCGTCCTCGCCATCCCCAGCCTGTCGCTCAAGGCCACCGCGTCGGGGGCCGAACTGCTGCCCGTCGGCGCGCCGCAGCGCACCCTGGTCGAGACGCTGCGCACCGACTACCCGCTGCTCGCCTCGCCCGAGGTGGTCGTCATCTCCAAGCCCGGGGCGAGCGAGCAGCAGGTCGCGGCCTGGGCGAGCGGACCGGCGTCCGCGCTCCCGGGCGTCACCCGCGTCGACCCGCCCGTCGCCCACGGCGACCTGTTCGTGGTCGGCGTCCACACCGGCGACGGCGGCCTGGGGGACGCGTCCCGGCAGGTGACGACCGCGCTCCGCACGACGAACCCGGCGCCGTTCCCGAACTGGGTCACCGGGCAGGCCTCCAACCTCGACGACTTCACGGCGTCCACCTGGCGCACCGCCCCATGGACGATCGCGCTCGTCGTCGGGGCCACGCTGGTGCTGCTGTTCCTGCTGACGGGATCGGTGGTCATCCCCGTCAAGGCGCTGGTGATGAACGTGCTGTCGCTCGGCGCGAGCCTCGGCGCCGTCGTGTGGGGCTTCCAGGACGGTCACCTGCAGAAGGTGCTCGACTTCACCTCGGTCGGGGCCGTCGAGCAGATCATCCCGATCATGGTGCTCGCCTTCGGCTTCGGCCTGTCGATGGACTACGAGGTGTTCCTCCTGTCGCGGGTCGTCGAACTGCACGAGCAGGGCCGGCCGACCGACGAGGCGGTCGCGCTCGGCCTGCAGCGCTCCGGCCGGATCATCACCTCCGCCGCGGTGCTCATCGTCATCGTCTTCGCCGGGTTCATGGCGGCGAAGGTGCTCGTCATCAAGGAGACCGGGCTGGCGCTCGTCCTCGCCGTGGCCCTGGACGCCAGCCTGGTGCGGATGCTGCTCGTCCCGGCCACGATGACGGTGCTCGGTCAGGCGAACTGGTGGGCGCCCCCGGCGCTGCGCCGGCTGCACCAGCGCTTCGGCATCGTCGAGTGAGCGCGCGGAAAACCGGGGCGAGGGGACGCCGGCGCAGACACTAGGCTGTGACCCGCTGCCGTCAGCACCATCGCCACTGGAGGGGCCGCCCATGATCACCCGGATGTCGCACCTGTTCGTGCGGACCCTGCGCGACGACCCCGCGGACGCCGAGGTCCCCAGCCACCGCTGGCTGGTGCGGGCCGGCTACATCCGCCGGGTCGCCCCGGGCATCTACTCCTGGCTGCCGCTGGGCCTGCGGGTGCTGCACAACGTCGAGCGCATCGTGCGCGAGGAGATGGACGCCATCGGCGCCCAGGAGGTGCACTTCCCGGCACTGCTGCCGCGGGAGCCCTACGAGGCCACCAACCGGTGGACCGAGTACGGCCCGAACGTGTTCCGGCTCAAGGACCGCAAGGGCGCCGACATGCTCCTCGGCCCCACCCACGAGGAGATGTTCACCCTCATGGTGAAGGACCTCTACTCGTCCTACAAGGACCTTCCGCTCAGCCTCTACCAGATCCAGACGAAGTACCGCGACGAAGCCCGTCCCCGCGCCGGCATCCTCCGCGGCCGCGAGTTCGTCATGAAGGACTCCTACTCCTTCGACATCGACGACGCGGGCCTCGAGGTGAGCTACCAGCTGCATCGCCGCGCGTACATCCGGATCTTCGAGCGGCTCGGCCTCGAGTACGTCATCGTCAAGGCGGACGCCGGCGCCATGGGCGGGTCGGCGTCCGAGGAGTTCCTGGCGGTCGCCGAGAACGGTGAGGACACCTTCGTCCGGTCCCCGGGCGGGTACGCCGCCAACGTCGAGGCCGTCACCGTGCCGGCCCCCGAGCCCCTGCCCGTCGGCGGCGCTCCGGCCGCGCACGTCGAGGACACGCCCGACTCGCCGACCATCGAGACGCTGGTCGCGCTGATCAACGACCGCTTCCCCCGCGACGACCGCCCCTGGACGGCCGCGGACACGCTGAAGAACGTCGTGTTCGTGCTCCGTCACCCCGACGGCCGCCGCGAGCCGCTCGCGATCGGGCTGCCCGGCGACCGTGAGGTCGACGTCAAGCGCCTCGAGTCGGCCGTCTCGCCCGCCGAGGTCGAGCCGTTCACCGACGCGGACTTCCAGGCGAACCCCGGGCTGGTCAAGGGCTACATCGGCCCGGCCGCGCTCGGCACGACGTCGGCGAGCGGCGTCCGCTACCTCTGCGACCCCAGGGTCGTCGCCGGCACCCGGTGGGTCACCGGCGCGAACGAGCCCGGACGCCACGTCCTCGACCTCGTGTGCGGACGCGACTTCGACCCCGACGGCGTCATCGACGTCGCGGAGGTGCGCGAGGGCGACCCCGCGCCCGACGGCTCCGGACCGCTCACGCTGGCCCGGGGCATCGAAATGGGCCACATCTTCCAGCTCGGCCGCAAGTACGCCGACGCGCTCGGCCTGCAGGTGCTCGACCAGTCGGGCCGGCTGGTCACGGTGACCATGGGCTCCTACGGTGTCGGGGTCTCCCGGGCCGTCGCCGCGGTTGCGGAGTCGACGGCCGACGAGAAGGGGCTGGCCTGGCCCCGCGAGCTCGCGCCCTTCGACCTCACGGTGCTCGCCACGGGCAAGGACCCGGCGGTGTTCGAGGCGGCGGAGAAGCTCGCCACCGAGCTCGACGAGGCAGGGCTCTCGGTGCTGTTGGACGACCGCAAGGCGTCCCCCGGGGTGAAGTTCACCGACGCCGAGCTGCTGGGGATGCCGACCACCGTGGTCGTCGGACGCGGCCTGGCCGACGGCGTCGTCGAGGTGCGCGACCGCAGGTCGGGGCTGTCGGAGAACGTCCCGGTGGCCGACGCGCTGGCCCGCCTCATCGCCACCGTCCGGGGCTGAGGACGCCGACCCCGGTCGGGGAGCCTCACCCGGTGCGCGGCAGCTCGCCGTCGAGCCCGAGGAACTCGCGCCAGCGCGGCAGCTCCCGGCGCGCCTGGCCGAGCCCGAGCTCGTGCGCGGCGCTCAGCCGGGCCAGCCGGCGTTCGCCGTTGGCCACCGGCATGTGGTCGGGCACGAACAGCATCGCCCTGCCCTCGCGCTCGAGCTCGAACAACCGCTCACGCGCGGCGTTGTAGTCGCGCCAGCGGGCGAGGATGCGCTCGGCGATCGCCGGGTAACGGCGGAACACCTGGTGGTAGACGCCGGGGATGCGGGCCGGCCGCTTGACGTACTCGCGTGGGCGGGTGAGCACGACGAGGAACTTCTCGAAGCCGTCGGCGAGGGCCGCGTCGAGCGGGATGCCCGCCGACGGGCCCAGGGCCCCGTCGGCGTAGGCGACGCCGTCGATGACCGGGAACGGCATGAGGCCCGGCATGGTCGAGGACGCCCGCACCCGCACCATCATGTCGGCCGGCTCCGGCATGTCGGCCTCGGTCCAGTAGACCGGCTGGGCGTCGCTGCACCGCACGGCGCCCACCCTGAGCCTCGCCGGGTTGGCCCGGAAGGTGGCCCAGTCGAACGGCATCGGGCCGCCGGGCAGCCCGGCCTCCCCGTAGATGTAGGCCGCGTTGAACAGGCCCTGGCCGCGCACGAAAGTGCGCCAGTCACCGAACCGCGGGTCGGTGGCGAAGTCGACGAACGAGTAGCGCGACCGCGTCGCGTCCCGCGACAGGTAGTTCACCGCGTTGCTCGCCCCGGCGGAGATGCCGGCCACCCAGTCGATGTGGATGCCCGCCGCAAGCAGGGTGACGACGACGGCCGAGGTGTACGACGCCCGCATGCCGCCGCCCTCGAAGATCAGCGCCGTGTCGGTGACGTTGCTCGTCACCTGACCGGTGCCCGGCTCCCGCCCGTCGTCGGCGTCCATCTGCGGCTCAGTCCTCCACGCGCAGCTGCCGGACGAGGCGGGCGACGAACGCGTCGCAGGCGGCGAGCTGGTCGAGGGCGACGAACTCGTCGGCCTTGTGCGCCTGGGCGATGTCGCCGGGGCCCACCACCACGGTCGAGATCCCGGACCTGTCGTAGATACCCGCCTCGGTTCCGTAGGTCACCTTGTCGGGACACACCTCGAGGCCGAGCTCGAGGCCGAGCCGGACCGCCTCGGCGTCCTCGGGGGTGTCGAGGCCGGGAGCGGCGGCGACCATCTCCACGCTCACCGACGCCGCGGGGTTCTCCCGGCGCATCTCGCGCTCGAGGCCCGCGCAGAACTCCTCGAGGGCGGCGATCTCGGCGGCGTCGTCGAGCTGGCCGAGCGAGCGCCACTCGAGCGTCACCACGCACTGCTCGGGGACGATGTTCACGGCCGTGCCGCCGGCGATGCGGTTGACCGAGCCGGTGGTGTAGGGCACCGGGTAGGCGTCGTCGAACGGTCCCTCGGTGCGCCAGCGGTCGCTGCGGTCGCGGTGGAACTGCACCACCCTCGCCGCGTACTCGACCGCGTTGACGCCCTCGGGGGTCAACGAGGAGTGCGCGCCGACCCCGCGCACGGTGACCTCGGCCACGTTGATCGACTTGTGCGCCCGGATCATCCGCATCGACGTCGGCTCGCCGACGAAGCAGACCCGCGGGTGGACGCCGGCGTCCTGCAGCGCGTCGACGAGGGGCTGGGCTCCCCGGCAGCCGACCTCCTCGTCGTAGGTGAAGGCGAGGTGGAGGGGTTCGCGCAGGGGGGCGGCGGTGATGTCGGGCAGGGCCGCGACGACGGCCGCGTCGAACCCCTTCATGTCGGCGGTCCCCCGGCCGTACACCAGCCCGTCGCGGATGGTCAGCTGGAAGGGGTCGCTCGACCAGTTCTGCCCGTCGACCGGCACGCAGTCGACGTGGCCGGCGAGCATGACGCCGCCCTCCGTGCCGCCCGTGGCGTCGGGCACGGTGAGCACGAGGTTGGCCTTGCGCCCGTCGGCGTCCGGGACGATGCGCGGCCGCAGCCCCGCCCGGCTGCCCGCCTCGGCGATCGCGTCGATGAGGGCGAGGTTGGAGTCGCGGCTGGTCGTGTCGAAGCCGACCAGTCGGGCCAGCCAGTCAATGGTCTCGTCACGGGGTGCGGTCATGCCCCCATTCAACCCGATCCCGCCGACAGGTCCGGCCGCGTCCCGGGGCGTACGGTTCGTCGCCCGGGGCGTACGACTCGTCTCGTTCGGGCCACATTCCCTACGCCCCCGGACGAGTTGTACGCCCCTCAGCGGACGCGAGCCAGACGGCGAGTCCAAGACCCCACACCGCGACCACGACCCGCAGCACGGCGGTGGGGACGAGCCGCTGCACGGCCGGGCCCAGGTTGCCGCCGAGGACGCCATCCCCGCAGCACTGACCACTTCGGGGTCGAGGCGGACCCGGAACGGGACACTGCCCACTTCGGATTCGGGACGCTGCCCACTTCCGAGTCGACTTCGACCCGCAACGCGGCAGCGCCCACGTCCGGTTCGCGACACCGCCCAAGCCCGTCGCCCCGCCGGTCAGGGCGGTGGCCAGCTGGAGGGTGAGCTCGCGGCGTCCACGACCCGCGAGCAGCGGCGTGGGCTGAGGGGTCAGAAGCCGGCCGGCAGGTGCGGCGCGTACGCCTCCTCGAGCCGGGCGATCTCCTCGTCGCTCAGCTCGAGGTCGACGGCGGCCGCGGCGTCGCTGAGGTGGTGCGGCTTGGTGGCCCCGACGATCGGCGAGGTGACCGCGGGGTTCTTGAGCACCCATGCCAGCGCGACCTGCGCCATGGGGACGCCGCGCTGCTCGGCGATCGCCTGCACCGCGTCCACGACCGGCTTGTCCGCCTCCCCGTAGAGCCGCTTGCCGAACTGGTCGGTCTCGGCGCGCTGGGTCTGCTCGCCCCACGGCCGGGCCACCTTGCCGCGGGCCAGCGGGCTCCACGGGGTCACCCCGACGCCCTGGTCGGCGCAGAACGGGAGCATCTCCCGCTCCTCCTCGCGCTGGATCAGGTTGTACTGGTCCTGCATCGAGACGAACCGGGTCCAGCCGTTCAGGTCGGCGGTGTACTGCATCTGCGCGAACTGCCAGGTCCACATCGACGAAGCCCCGATGTAGCGGGCCTTGCCCGACCGCACCACGTCGTGGAGGGCCTCCATCGTCTCCTCGACGGGGGTGTTGGGGTCGAAGCGGTGGATGATGTACAGGTCGATGTAGTCGGTGCCGAGCCGGGTCAGCGAGGCGTCGACCTGCTCCATGATCGCCTTGCGCGACAGGCCCTGGCCGCCGGGGCCCTCGTGCATCTTCCCGTTCACCTTGGTGGCCAGCACGATGTCCTCCCGCCGGGAGAAGCGGGTGATGGCCCGGCCGGTGAACTCCTCGCTGCTGCCGAGGGAGTAGACGTTGGCGGTGTCCCAGAAGGTGATGCCCAGTTCCACCGCCTGGCGGAAGTAGGGCTGCGCGGCGTCCTCGTCGAGCACCCACGGGTGGCCGCCGCGCGAGGCGTCCCCGTAGCTCATGCAGCCGAGCGCGATCCGGCTGACCTTCAATCCCGATGTTCCCAGGCGTCGTGTCTCCATGGTCCCGAGTCTAGGAGCGGGCCGAGGAGCCGTCGTCGGACGGCCGCCACCGCTCCGGCTAGGGTTTCCGCGGAGGAGGCGGCATGGGGATCGGATGGCACGTCGTGGCGGCGCTCGTCGGGGCGGCGTTCGTCGCGGGCTGGGTCGACTCCATCGTCGGCGGTGGCGGCCTCATCCAGCTGCCGTCACTGCTCATCGGCCTGCCCGCAGCGACCCCGGCCGCCACCGTCTCGGGCACCAACAAGATCTCCTCGGTCGCCGGCACGTTCATGGCGACCACGACGTACTTCCGACACGTGCGGGTGGAGTGGCGCAGCGCCCTGCCGCTCGTCGCCGGGGCGTGGGCGGGGTCGACCGCGGGGGCCACCGTCGTCCGGTTCTTCCCCAAGCAGTACTTCACCCCGCTGGTGCTCGTGGTGCTCGTCGCGGTCGGCTGGTACACCGTGCGGCGTCCGCAGCTCGGACTCGTGCACGCGCTGCGCCACTCGGGCAGGGCGCATTACCTGCGCCTCGTCGGCCTGGGCCTCGGGATCGGGGCGTACGACGGGTTCATCGGCCCCGGCACCGGCACCTTCTTCGTCATCGCCCTCGTCGCCATCCTGGGCTACGGCTTCCTCGAGGCCAGCGCGCTGAGCAAGCTCGCGAACCTCACCACCAACCTCGCCGCGCTGTCGGTGCTCGGCACGAGCGGTCACGTGCTGTGGCACCTCGGGCTGACGATGGCCGCGGCCAACCTCGCCGGCGGCTTCACCGGTGCCCACATGGCGCTGCGGCACGGGAACGGATTCGTCCGTCGGGTCTTCCTCGTCGTCGTCGCGGCGCTCGCGGCCAAGCTCGCCTGGGACTCGCTGGCGCCCCTGCTCTGAGCCGGGCGGATCGGCAGCGCCGCTACGACCGGGTCCATAGCATCGTCGGTATGGACTGGACCGGGATCAGGGCCGCCCTCTTCGACCTCGACGGCGTCATCACGCCCACCGCCGAGATCCACATGGTGGCGTGGAGCGAGCTGTTCGGCGACTTCCTCGGCTCCCGAGAGGGCGTGGCGCCGTACACCGACGCCGACTACTTCGCCCACATCGACGGCAAGCCGCGCTACGACGGCGTCCGCGACCTCCTCGCCTCCCGCGGCATCACCCTGCCCGAGGGCGAACCCGACGACGACCCCGGGGCCGAGACAGTCTGCGGTCTCGGCAACCGCAAGGACCAGGCCTTCACCGAGATCCTCGCGCGGGACGGCGTCCGGGCCTACCCCGGCACCCTCGCCCTGCTCGACGACCTCGACCGGCGGGGCGTCGCCTCGGCGGTCGTGTCCTCCTCGAAGAACGCCCGGGCCGTGCTGGACGCCGCCGGGCTGGGGCGGCGCTTCGGTGTGATCGTCGACGGCAACGTGGCGCGCGAGGAGCGGCTGCGGGGCAAACCCGCCCCCGACACCTACCTGCGGGCCGCCGAGCTGCTCGGCGTCCCCCGGGAGCAGTGCGTCGTCGTCGAGGACGCCGTCTCGGGCGTCCAGGCCGGACGCGCCGGGGGCTTCGGCCTCGTGCTCGGCGTCGACCGCGGCGCGGGGGCCGACACCCTCGAGCGCGCGGGCGCCCATCTCGTCGTCTCGGATCTCGAGGAGGCCCGACCATGAACCACGACCCGCGGGGCGTGCCGCTCGACCCGGTCGACCGCATCCGCTTCCCCGTCGACCCCTGGGCCCTCGTCGAGACCGAGCCCAGCCGCGACGACCTCGGTACGACCGAGACCCTGTTCGCCCTCGGCAACGGCTACCTCGGCATGCGGGCCAATCCCGAGGAGGGACGCGACTCCTACGCCCACGGCACGTTCATCAACGGCTTCCACGAGACCTGGCCGATCCACCACGCCGAGGAGGCGTTCGGCTTCGCCAAGGTGGGCCAGACGATCGTCAACGTGCCCGACGCCAAGACCATGAAGATCTACATCGACGACGAGCCGCTGCTGCTCACCGTCGCCGACCTGCACCACTACCGGCGCACCCTCGACTTCCGCGAGGGCGAGCTCCGCCGGGAGGTCGTGTGGCGCACCCCGTCCGGCAAGCGGGTCTCGATCCGCTCCCGCCGCATGGTCTCGTTCACCGAGCGTCACCTCGCGTTGATGACCCTCGAGATCACCATGCTCGAGGGGGATGCCCCGATCGTCGTCTCCTCCCAGGTGCTCAACCGGCAGGACGGCATCGACGAGTACGCCCAGCGGGCCCGGGCCAGCGAGGAGTTCGACCCGCGCAAGGCGAGCAGGTTCGCCGCCCGCGTGCTCGAGCCGCGCGGCGATTGGCACAGCGAGCGCCGGATGATCCTCGGCTACCAGACCGCTCACTCCGGCATGACCCTCGCGGTCGCGGTCGACCACACGATCGAGACCGACAACGAGGTCGAGGAGCTGATCAGCACCGAGCCCGACATCGGCAAGAAGGTCTACCGGGTGCAGGCGCACCAGGGGCAGCCGATCGTCATCAACAAGGCCGTCGCCTACCACAACTCGCGGGGCGTGGCCGTCCGGGAGCTGTTCGACCGCTGCCGCCGGACGCTCGACCGCGTCCGGCAGTACGGGTTCGAGCACTACCGGGACGCCCAGCGGACCTGGCTCGACGACTGGTGGGCGGGATGCGACGTCCGGATCGAGGGGCACCCGCACCTGCAGCAGGCGGTGCGCTGGAACCTGTTCCAGTTGGCGCAGGCCTCGGCGCGGGCCGACCAGCTGGGGATCGCAGCCAAGGGCGTCACCGGCTCCGGCTACGAGGGCCACTACTTCTGGGACACCGAGGCCTACGTCATCCCGTTCCTCAGCCACACCCACCCCGGGCTCGCACGGAACGCGCTGCGGTTCCGGGTGACGATGCTGCCCAAGGCCCGCGAGCGGGCCCGCGAGGTCGCCCAACTCGGCGCGCTCTTCCCGTGGCGGACGATCAACGGTGACGAAGCGTCGGCCTACTACGCGGCGGGCACCGCCCAGTACCACATCAACGCCGACATCTCGTACGCGCTCATGAACTACTACGCCGCCACCGGCGACTCGTCGTTCATGTTCCGGGAGGGTGTCGACGTGCTCATCGAGACCGCCCGGCTCTGGGCCGACCTGGGCTTCTGGCGCACCGATGCGTCCGGGGGCCGCAGCTTCCACATCCACGGCGTGACCGGGCCCGACGAGTACACGACGGTGGTGAACAACAACCTGTTCACCAACGTGATGGCGCGGGCCAACCTGTGGAGCGCCGTCCGCGTCCTCCGCGACATGGCCGACCACGACCCCGACGCCGACGCCCGGGTGCGGACGCGGCTGCGGGTCACCGACGCCGAGGTCGAGGAGTGGACAGCCTGCGCCGACGCCATGGTCATTCCCTACGACGAGGCGCTGCGCGTCCACCCGCAGGACGAGCACTTCCTCGAACGGGAGCTGTGGGATCTCGAGAACACGCCCGCCGAGATGCGTCCGCTGCTCCTGCACTACCACCCGCTGGTCATCTACCGGTTCCAGGTGCTCAAGCAGGCCGACGTCGTGCTGGCGCTGTTCCTCCAGGGCGATCAGTTCGACCAGGCGGTGAAGCGGCGCGACTTCGACTACTACGACCCCATCACGACCGGCGACTCGACGCTGTCGGCCCTCGTGCAGGCGATCATGGCCGCCGAGGTCGGCTACCAGGAGATGGCCCTGTCGTACTTCCATCTCGGCCTGTTCGTCGACCTCGCCGACCTGCACGACAACACCGCCGACGGGGTGCACATCGCCTCGGCCGCGGGCGTGTGGAACGCCCTCGTCCACGGCTTCGGTGGCATGCGCGACTACGGCGGTCACCTCACCTTCGACCCGAGGCTCCCCGTGGAGTGGCCGTCGCTGACGTTCCGGCTGCGCTCGCACGGCACCCTCCTCGACGTGCGTCTCGAGGCCGAGCGGATGGTGTTCACCGTGGTCACCGGCGGCGAGCTGAGCGTCGGCGTCCGGGGCCGGGAGGTCGTCGTCGCCCCCGGCGACCCGGTGGAGGTGCCGTTGGCGGGCCAGGGGCCGGTGCTGCGCAGCCTCGAGGGCCATCACCCGGTCATCGGCGACCTGCGGGCCGACGGCACGATGATCACCGCGGAGGTCCCCGAGCCGAGCGCGCCCCTCGACGAGGGGCCGCCCCGGCTGGTCCAGGAGCCGATCACACCCAGCCCGGCCACCACGTGACGGGGGTGGCGAGGGCCGCCGCCCGGTCCTGCTGCGCCGCCGCCGCGTCCACCGCCGCGCCGCGCTGCTCCCCGCTCGAGGCCGCCGCCACCCGGAGCCACGCCGCCATGACGTCGCTCTCCAGCCGGCCCCACAGGGCCCGCACCGCCGACGGGGACGTGGCGCGGCCGGGCAGGTCGTAGACGAGCGGGCCGGGTGTGGGCGGCGCCGACGCCTGGACGAGCATCGCTTCCACGTCGTCGCGCAGCGCCCACACCTGGGTGAGGCGCGCCTCCCCGGTGCTCACGGAGGGGTCGTGCAGGGGGAGCGCGCCCAGCCCGACCTCCAGCCCCTGGGCGAGCGCGTCGACCCGGCTGAGCAGCACCGCGAGGGCGTCGTCGCGCGACCCGACGTCGACGTGGTGGGGGGAGGCACCTCCGGAGGACACCGCGACCGAGGGCGCCCGGACGGCGTGGGCCGTCACGGCCAGGGAGGCGAGGAGCAGGGCGAGGTCGCCGGCGTCCGCGGCCAGGCAGCGGTCGCGGAACCGGGACTCGAGGCCCCGCTGCCGCCCCGCGATCGACGCGAGCAGCGCCGTCGGCCCGGGTGCGGGGCCGGTGGGGGAGGGCGTGGGCGAGCCGGGCGCGGACGGGGAGGCGGTCGCCGC
>JAJYQH010000212.1 GCA_021794705.1 Actinomycetes bacterium
CGCTCGCCCGCTTCGCGCTCGACCGGCTCCGCGAGGACGGCACCCGCAAGGCCCTGCCGGTGTGCCCCTTCATCAAGGGCTGGATCCAGCGCCACCCGGAGTACCTGTCGGTCACTTACGGGGCCGCGCCCTCGCACGAGCAGTGAACCGGCCGGTTGTCCGAGCCCGGGCCTAGAGTGTGGGCAGCACGACGAAGGATCCTGTCATGTCGAACTCCGCAACCGGTCAGCCCCCATCTCCCCAGTGGGAGCCCGGCGACCAGCAGCCGCCGTGGGCCCAGCCCACGCCGAGCCTTCCACCGGGCGCGCAGACGCCCGACTGGGGCCCCTCGGCGGCCTTCCAGTCGGCGCCCGACTATCAAGTGGCCGCCGGACGGTTCGACGACCCGGCGCCCCCGGCGCCCTACCAGCCGCCGTACGGCGCGGTCGTCCCGGCGCCCACGCAGTACGCGCCCACCCCGTACCCGCCCAATCCCTACGGGACCAACCCCTACGGCGCCCCCAACCCGTACGCCGGCCCCAACCCCTACGCGCCGTCGCCCTACGCGCCCTACGGGGTCGACCCGGCCACCGGCCTTCCCTACTCCGACAAGAGCAAGGTCGTGGCCGGACTGCTCCAGGTGTTCCTCGGGGGCTTCGGCGTGGGGCGCTTCTACCTCGGCGACGTCGGCATCGGTGTCGCCCAGATCCTCGTGACGTTCCTCACCTTCGGGCTCGGCGTGCTCTGGCCCCTCATCGACGGGATCGTCCTGCTCGCCGGGTCGCCCCGTGACAAGAGCGGGCGGCCGCTGCATCCCTGAGCGGGTCGCCCCCGTCCCGACCGCGCCCCGGGGAGGCCGTCAGCGGGCGGGGAGCCTGGCCGCCAGTTCCCGGGCGGCCTGGGTGATGTGGGGGAGCATGTCGATGAGATCCGCGATGCTGCGGCGGACCGACGGCGCGGCCACCGAGACCGCCGCCATCGCGGTGCCGTCGACGCCCATCACCGGGACGCCGATGGCCCGCACCCCCTCCTCGTGCTCCTGATCGGACAGGGCGTAGCCGCGGGCGCGGACGTCGGCGATGTCCTGCGCGAACGCCTCCCGGTCGACGACGGTGTTGGGCGCCATCGGGGTGAGTTCGACCGACTCGACGAGTCGCTCCCGCACGGCGCGGGGGGCGAAGGCGATGAGGACCTTGCCCATCGAGGTGCAGTGCAGCGGACCGAGGGTGCCCGGCTCCCCGATGACGTTGAGCTGGAGCGGCCCCTGGACATGGGCGACGTACAGCTGGCGATCGGTGTCGAGCACCGACATCAGGGTGGATTCCCTCGTCTCGACCGCGAGCCGGCGGAGCACCGGGAGCGCGACGTCCTCGAAGCCGCGACTGGCCGCGACCTTGCGGGCGAGGGCGAAGACCATGAGGCCCACGTGGTAGCGGCGGGTCGTCGGGTCGAGGTCGACGAACCGCTCGCGCATCAGGGTCGCGATCAGCCGATGCGTTGTTGACAAGGGATAACCCGTCTCGCGGGCCAGTTCGGACAGCGTCAGCCCCTGAGTCGCACCGCCCACGACGGTGAGCAGGTGCAGCGCCTTGCCGACCATGTCGCGCCGGTCGCCCAGCGCCGTGGCCGAGGTGCCCCCGGGGATGTCGTGCGTCACGACTGCAAGGTAGCAGAGCCCTTCCGTCTGATGGAAGGCACCTCTGCCATTCGGAAGAACCCCTTGACCTCTCCCCCGAGAAGAGGAGACACTTTCCCATATTCAGGAAACGACTTCCGCCATACGGAAGCATGACGACGACGTCGAAAGGACCGCCATGAGTGACACCACAGTCACCGGTCGCACCGCCCCCGGCGACGGGGTCATCGGGACGCAGCGCTGGTCGCGCCTGCTGCCCATCACCTTCGTCACCTACTCGCTCGCCTACCTCGACCGGTCGAACTTCTCGATCGGCATCGCCGGGGGCATGAAGCAGGACCTCCACATCTCCGCGGCGATCTCCGCGCTCGTCGGGGCATCCTTCTTCCTCGGCTACTTCCTCTTCCAGATCCCGGGGGCGGTGTACGCCGAGAAGCGCAGCGTCCGGCGGCTCATCTTCTGGTCGCTCATCGCGTGGGGTGTGCTGGCGTCGCTCCAGGGCCTGCTCAACAGCGCGTTCTGGCTCATCGTCGTGCGCTTCTTCATCGGCGTCGTCGAGGCGGCGGTGCTGCCCGCGATGGTGATCTTCCTGTCGCACTGGTTCACCCAGCGCGAGCGGGGGCGGGCGAACACCCTGCTCATCCTCGGCAACCCGGTGACCGTGCTGTGGCTCAGCGCGATCTCCGGCTACCTCGTGCAGGCCACCTCGTGGCGCGGCATGTTCATCCTCGAGGGCATCCCGGCCATCATCTGGGCGTTCGTGTTCGCCAAGCTCGTCCAGGACCGGCCGCAGGACGCCGGGTGGCTCGAGGAGGGCGAACGCGGCAGCCTGCTCGCGACCCTCGACCGGGAGCAGAGCGAGATCGCCGTCGAGTCGGTCGGGTACCTCCAGGCGCTGCGCTCGCGCAACGTCGTCGTGCTGTCGATCCAGTACTTCCTGTGGAGCCTCGGTGTCTACGGCTTCGTCTTCTGGCTCCCCTCGATCATCAAGTCCGGATCCGGGGTCGGCATCGGTTCGACCGGCCTCATCACCGCGATCCCCTACGCCCTCGCCGTCGTGGCGATGATCGTCAACGGCCGGGCGTCCGACCACTCCGGTGCCCGCGGGCGCTACGTGTGGCCGTGGCTGCTCGTCTCGGGCCTGCTCTTCTACGGCTCCTACGCGCTGCACGGCAACTTCTGGGCGGCGTTCGTGCTGCTCGCCCTCGCCGGCGCCTGCCAGTACGCGCCGTACGGCCCCTACTTCGCCTACATCGCAGAACTGCTCCCGCGTGAGCTCGCCGCTCCGTCGGTCGCGCTGATCAACTCGCTGGGGGCCGTCGGCGGGTTCGCCGGCAGCTACCTCGTCGGCTGGCTCAACGGGGCCACCGGCTCGACCAACGCGTCGTTCCTGCTCATGGCCGCGTCGCTCGTCGTCGCCGCGCTGCTCATGCTGGTCGTC
>JAJYQH010000358.1 GCA_021794705.1 Actinomycetes bacterium
ACGTCGCCTCCTCCGCGCTCGCCGGGGTCGAGGCGAACAACCCCGCCAACACAAGCATGATCCGCCGGTCGCGGCTCGTGCTCGAGGTGAACGGCGTCCGTCACCCGCTGGTGCCGCCGGGTCTGGTGATCGGACGCGGGTCCGAGGCCGACCTGCGCATCAACGATCCCGGCGTCAGCCGCCGGCACGCCCAGATCCACGTCACCGGCGCCGGCGACGAGCTCACCATCTACATCGAAGACCTCGGCAGCACCAACGGTGTCATCGTCAACGGATCGAAGGTGCACCGCGCCAACCTCGACGACGGCTCCAGGATTGAAATCGGCTCCACCCGGATGCTGGTTCATTCGCCGTTGGGAGCGTGACATGAGCGCTGTGCTCGTCACGGCCCTGCGGGTCGCGTTCCTCGCGCTGCTGTGGTTCTTCATCCTGCTCGCCGCCAACGTCATCCGCACCGACATGTTCGGCCGCACGGTGGCCGCGGGCAGCCCCGAACTCGCCCCGCCGCCCCCACCGCGCAAGCGCCGGCGCAGCGGTCCCAGCACCCTGGTCGTCACCGAGGGACGCAGCGCCGGCTCGCAGGTCGACCTCGCGGACGCCCTGATCATCGGCCGGGCGCGCGACGCGGGTCTCACCATCGACGACGACTACGCCAGCACCCATCACGCCCGGCTCATCCAGTCGGTGGGCGGGGGCTGGCAGATCGAGGACCTCACCTCAACCAACGGCACCTACGTCAACGACGTCCGGCTCATCGCGCCGACCACCGTGACACCGAAGGACGACATCCGGATCGGCCGCACCCACCTGCGCCTGGAGAAGTGATGTTCTCCCTCGACTTCCGCGCCCACAGCGAGGTGGGACTGGTGCGCAAGAACAACCAGGACTCCGCCTACGCGTCGCCCAACCTGCTCGTCGTCGCCGACGGCATGGGCGGCGCGGCCGCGGGAGACCTCGCCTCGGCGGTCGCGATCTCAGAGATCTCCCGCGCAGACCGCCGGCTCGAGGGCGAGGAGATGCTCAGCGCCTTCTGCCACGCGGTGCAGCGGGCCAACGACGTCCTCGCCGAACTCATCGACGAGGACTCCAGCCTCGAGGGCATGGGCACGACGGTCACCGGCGCGATGTTCTCCGGCACCCAGCTGGGCCTCGTGCACATCGGCGACTCCCGGGGGTACCTGCTCCGCGAGGGGCAGCTCCAGAAGCTCACCCACGACCACTCGTGGGTGCAGTCGCTCGTCGACGAGGGACGCCTCAACGAGGCGGACATGGCGACCCACCCCCACCGCTCGCTCCTGCTCCGCGTGCTCAACGGGCAGCCCATCGGCGATCCGGACACCGCGATCATCGACCTCGTCGAGGGCGACCGGCTGCTGTTCTGCAGCGACGGCCTCAGCGGCTTCACCACCGAGGCCCAGATGGCCCGCGTGCTCCGCAAGACCAGCCTCGACGACGCCGTCCCCCAGTTGGTCGACCTCGCCCACCACGGCGGAGGCGCCGACAACATCACCTTCGTCGTGGCCGACGTGGTCGCGCGCACCGACGCGCTGGACGCCGTGCCGCCGATGCTCCTCGGCGCGGTCACCGACGCCACGTTCACCCCGTCCCGCCCGGCAGGGACGCCCGCCGCTGCGGGCGCCGGCTCGGTTGCCCACCGGGGCGACGACGAGTCGGACGACGACGAGGAGGACGACCAGCCCGACCGGGTGATCATCCCGGTCGACCACGAACGCCTCCGCTACGAGCCCACCAAGCAGCGCCACCGCTGGTTGTCGACGATCCTGCTCCTCGGGGCGGTGGTCGTCGTCCTCGTGCTGGTGGGGGTGGCGGGCGTCGCCTACGCCCGCACCCAGTACTACGTGGGCGCCGCGACGACCACCAGCGGCGAGCACGTCGCCATCTTCCAGGGGCTCCCCGACAGCGTCCTGGGCGTCTCGCTGTCCCGGGTGGAGGAGATCGAGGACACGCTCGTGTCCGATCTGCCGCGCTACTACCGCGACCAGGTGCACGGCACGATCAGCGCCGACAGCCTCGACAGCGCCCGGGTCACCACCCACCAGCTGCAGCTGCTCGCCCAGCAGTGCATCGCCCAGCGCACCACGAAGCCGCAGCCCAGTCCGAGCCCGTCCCCGAGGCCCTCGGCGGACGCCTCGGCGCGGGCGACGGGTTCGGCGTCCGCCCACGCCTCGGCCCGGGCGACGGGTTCGGCGTCCGCCCACGCCTCGGCCAGCACCTCACGGTCGAGCAGTTCCGGACGTGCGTCGGCGACCTCGCGGGCCACCGTGTCGGTGAGCGCGTCGACGGCCGGTTCGGCAACGCCGACGGCCAGCCCGAGCGTTCCCGCCCAGGAGGACTGCTCGTGACGGCGTCCACGGGCCTCGCGGCCGGCCGCGACACGGTGATGGTCTACCGCAAGCGGCGCAACGTCGAGCTCATCATGGACCTCGTCGCCGTGAGCATCGGCCTCGGCGCCTGGGCCCTCACCGGCCTCGACCAGACCGGCCGCCTGCCCTCCGACTGGGGCTGGGTCGTCGGGGTGTGGACCGCGATGGCGCTCGCGGTGCACCTCGTGATCCGCATCCGCCTCCCCTACGCCGACCCCCTCCTGCTGCCTCTGGTGCTCACCCTCAACGGGCTCGGGCTGGCGATGATCCACCGCATCGACCTCATCCCCAGCCCCCCGCTCAACGACGCCGCCACCCAGTTGATCTGGACGGGCCTCGGCATGGCCCTGTTCGTCGTCACCGTGCTGTGGCTCGGCGACCACCGCGACCTGCGCCGCTACCCCTACCTGCTGTTCCTGCTGGGCCTCGGGCTGCTGATGATGCCGCTGGTTCCGGGCCTCGGGACGACCCGCGGAGGCTCGACGATCTGGATCCACGTGGGTTCGTACAGCTTCCAGCCCGCCGAGGCCGCGAAGGTCGTGCTCACCATCGCCTTCTCCGCCTACCTCGTCGACCACCGGGAGCTGCTCCTCCAGGTGGGACGCCACGTGCTCGGGCTGCAGTTGCCGCGGGTGCGCGACCT
>JAJYQH010000179.1 GCA_021794705.1 Actinomycetes bacterium
TGGATCGTCTCGCGCGCGGTCGGCATCTCCCCCGACCCGGTGCCGGCGCTCGGCGGGCCGCCGGTGCTGGTGTGGCTCGCGCTCGTCGCGGCGAGCTTCTTCGCGGTCGCGGGCTGGGCGACGATGTTCAACAGCCCGTTGCCGATGGTGGTGGCGTCCGGGGTGATCGCCGTGATCGCGAACGTGCCGCGGCTCCTCCTCCTGCAGCACGGCGTCGCCAACCACGTGGCGACCTTCGTCGGCTGCGTCATCATCGGACTCGCGTGCCACCTCGCCGGGGTCTGGTTCAAGATGACCAAGATCATCATGACCGTGCCCACGATGCTCGTCATGATCCCCGGGTCGTCGGCCCTGCGCACGCTCATCTACTTCGACCAGGCCGACGTCGTCCAGGCGATGCGCAACGCGATCGCGACCGTGCTCGCGGTCATCGCGATGGTCGCGGGCCTGTCCGCCGCCCGGATGCTCACCGATCCCGAGTGGGCGTTCACCCGCCCCGACCCGCCCGAGCTGGGACTTCGCGCGTTGCGGCGTCCCTGAGCGGGCACTGGCCGGTTGCCGGTCGACATCGACCAAGAATCGGGCACTGTCCCGTTGTGGGTCGCCGGTACTGGCCAGTTGATGGTCGACATCCACCCAGAACCGGGCAGTGTCCGGTTCTGGGTCTCCCGGTCGTGCCCGGCCTGGACGCCCCGTGGGGCAGACTGATCGCCCATGAGCACCGCCCCCGCGCCGTCGTTCACCCATGTCGGAGGCGTCCGCAGCGGGAACTTCCTGCGCTTCTGGACCGGACAGACCCTCGCCCAGTTCGGCGCCCGGCTCGCGGCCGTCGCGCTGCCGGTGCTCGCCGTGCAGCTGCTCGCCGCCAACGAGGAGGACCTCGGCTACCTCAACGCCGCCCAGACCGCGGCCTTCCTCCTCGTCGGCCTCCCGGCGGGGGCCTGGATCGATCGGTGGTTCAAGCGGCGGACGATGATCGCCGCTGACGTCGTCCGCTTCGTCGCGTCGTTCGCGGTGCCGCTGCTCTGGTTCACCGGGCACCTGCACATCTGGCACCTGTTCGTCGTCGGCGGGGTCGTCGGCATCGCCAGCGTCTTCTTCGACGTCTCCTACCAGAGCTTCGTGCCCGTGCTCGTCCCCGACGAGGACATCGGGCCCGCCAATGCGCGGTTGGAGACGACCTCGCAGATCGCGACGATGGGCGGCCCCGCGCTCGGTGGCCTGGCCCTCAAGGTGATGAGCGCGCCGCTGCTCATGCTCGCGGACGCCTTCGGCTACCTCGCCAGCGTGGTCTTCCTCACCCTCACCCGGGACGACGAGGCCGGCTACCGGGCCGCCCTGCACGACGAGCGGGCCCCCCACGAGCGCTCACTGGTGAGGGAGATCCGTGAGGGCCTGGCGTTCGTCGTGCAGCAGCCCGCGCTGCGCCGGATCGTGACGTGCACCGGTCTGTCGAACCTGTTCAGCACCCTGGCGTTCACCCTCATGCCGCTGCTGGTGCTGCGTCAGATCGGCCTGTCCCCGTTCCTGTTCGGCGTCGTGATGACGGCGAACAGCGTGGGCGGGGCGGTCGGGGCGTCCATCACCCCGTGGCTGCAGCGGCGCCTGTCGGGCGGCGGGGTGATGCGCCTCGGCGTCGCCATCGCCGTGGTCGCGACCGTGCTCTACCCCGTGTCGGGCATCGTCGGCGGGCGGCCGCTCGCCTTCGCGTGCCTGCTCGTCGCCGACTTCAGCATGGCCGTCGGCGTGCTCGTCTACAACATCACCCAGGTGAGCCTGCGCCAGCGGCTGTGCCCCAAGCACCTGCTCGGCCGGATGAACGCGTCGATCCGGTTCATCGTCTGGGGGGTCATGCCGATCTCGTCGCTGCTCGCCGGCTGGCTCGGGCAGCACCTCGGGCTGATGCCGACGATGTGGTTCGCCGCCGTGGCGGGGGCCGTCGCGCTGGTGCCGCTGCTCGGTATCGAGCGGCACCTGCCCTCAGCGTCAGCGGCCTGAGCCGGCGGAAACGGCCTCAGATGAGGTCGTTGATGACGATGCTCTGGTCACGGCCCGGGCCGACGCCGATGCCGCTGATCCGGCAGCCGATGAGCTCCTCGAGCCGGCGGACGTAACGCTGCGCGGCGTCCGGCAGGTCGCCGAACGAGCGGGCGTCCGAGATGTCCTCGGTCCATCCGTCGAGGTACTCGTAGATCGGCGTCGCGTGGTGCAGTTCGCTCTGGGTCATCGGCATGACGTCGTGGCGGGTGCCGTCGACGTCGTACGCCACGCAGACGGGGATCTTCTCCCAGCCGGTGAGCACGTCGAGCTTGGTGAGGAACACGTCGGTGAAGGCGTTGACGGTCGCCGCCTGCTCGACGACCAGCGCGTCGAACCAGCCACAGCGGCGCTTGCGGCCGGTGGTGGCGCCGTACTCGCCGCCGATGCTCCGCAGCTTCTCGCCGTCCTCGTCGAACAGCTCGGTCGGGAAGGGGCCCTCGCCGACCCGCGTCGTGTACGCCTTGGCGATGCCGACGACCCTGTCGATGCGGGTGGGCCCGACACCGGACCCGGTGCACGCGCCGCCCGCCGTCGGGTTGGACGACGTGACGTAGGGGTAGGTGCCGTGGTCGACGTCGAGGTGGTGTGCCTGCGCGCCCTCGAACAGGACCGTCTTGCCCTGGTCGAGCCCCTGGTTGAGGACGCGGGCGGCGTCCACGACGTAGGGGCGCAGCCGCTCGGCGTGGCTGAGGAGCAGCTCGGTCACCTGCACCGGGTCGATCTCGCGCCGGTTGTAGAGCTTCACCAGCAGGTGGTTCTTCTGGTCGAGGGCCGCCTCGACCTTCTGCCGCAGGATCGACTCGTCGAACAGGTCCTGCACCCGGATGCCGACCCGGTTCACCTTGTCGGCGTAGGCGGGGCCGACGCCGCGTCCGGTGGTGCCGATGCGGCGCTTGCCGAGGAAGCGCTCGGTGACCCGGTCGATGGTCTGGTGGTAGGGGGCGATGATGTGCGCGTTGGCGCTGATGAGCGGGTGCG
>JAJYQH010000247.1 GCA_021794705.1 Actinomycetes bacterium
CCCCGGGCCCACGCGGCGAGCGTGGGTCCCTTGGCCTCGTGCAGCGCCTTCGGCACCCCGGCGTCCGCGAGCCACTCGGCGAGCGCGGCGTCGTCGTCGGGGCTGACCTCGTGGGCGACCAGGTGGGCGGCGGCGCCGTCGGCGGTGGCGAGGCTGAGCGCCGCGATGTCGCCGGATCCCGACCCCCAGTGCCCCACGAAGTCGAGCCCGGTGAGCCGGCCGTGGCCGTGCTCGTCGAGCCACGCCCGAACCCGTCCGGGCTCGAGCACGTCACCGGCCAGTTCGAATCCGCCCTGGGTGCTCTCCTCCTCCTGCGGGAGGGTCTCGAGCAGCCGCTCGCGCAGCACGCGGAACTCGAGCGCGTCGAACAGCTCGTGCACGGCCTCCCTGTTCCACGGCTGGCGCTCGAGGTCGGCGAGGGCCACCGGCAGCTCGAGGGTGCGGACGAGCGCGTTGACCTCGCGGTTGCGCAGCACGTCGGCGAGGTGCTCGCGGAACGCGCCGCCCGCCTTGCCCGGCACCTCGGCACTGCGCCGGACGAGGTTCTCGAGCCCGTCGTACGCGGAGAGCCACTTGGCCGCGGTCTTCGGGCCCACCCCGGGGATGCCGGGCAGGTTGTCGCTGGTCTCGCCGACCAGTGCCGCCAGCTCGGGATAGCGGCGCGGGGTGACGAAGTACTTCTCCTCGACCGCGGCGGGCGTCATGCGGGCCAGGTCGGAGACGCCCTTGCGGGGATAGAGCACGGTGACGTCGTCGTTCACCAGCTGGAGCGCGTCGCGGTCGCCCGTGCAGATGAGCACCTCGAAGCCGGCTTCGGACGCGCGCGTGCTGAGCGTCGCGATGATGTCGTCGGCCTCGTAGCCGTCGACCTCGCAGTGGACGACGTTGAGGGCGTCGAGGACATCCTTGACCAGGGCCACCTGCCCCTTGAACTCGTCGGGCGACGCCGAGCGGTTGGCCTTGTACTCGCCGTAGACCTCGGTGCGGAAGGTCTGCCGGCTGACGTCGAACGCGACGCACAGGTGTGTGGGCCGCTCGTCGCGCAGCACGTTGATGAGCATCGAGGTGAACCCGTAGACCGCATTGGTGTGCTGCCCGGTCGAGGTCGAGAAGTTCTCGACCGGGAGGGCGAAGAAGGCGCGGTAGGCGATCGAGTGACCGTCGATCAGCAGCAGCCTGGGTCGTTCGGGCGAGTCGGGGCTGGCCGAGGGCGCGGCGGGTGGAGTCACGCCATGACTCTAGCCAACCGGGCCGACAGTTCCCGGGCTCCGCCCGAGGCGGCCCAGGGGGGTCGGCTCACTCCCCGACGGACCCCGAGGGAAGCAGCCGGCAGGTGAGCCGACCGGTGGCGACGCGGCGTCCGGCGTCGTCGGTGAGCACCACCTCGTAGCAGGTGGAGGTGCGGCCGAGGTGGATCGGCGTGGCCACGCCGGTGACCCAGCCCTCGCGAACGCCCCGGTGGTGGGTGACATTGAGGTCGACCCCGACCGGCAGCCGGTCGGGACGCCCGTACGCCCACGAACCCATCGAGGCCAGCGACTCGACCAGTACTCCCGACGCCCCGCCGTGCCAGAGACCGGCGGGCTGGGTGTTGCCGGAGACCGGCATCCGGCCGACGACCCGCTCGGGGGTCAACTCGAGCAGTTCGAGTCCCATCCGGTCGTCAAGGGGGGACGGGAGCTCGGCGAGCCAGTCGGGGAGCCCGGGGCTCACGTGGTCTTCTTCTTGGCGCCGCTCTTCTGGTCGTTCACCTGATCGATGACCCCCTGCGCCACCTCGCGCATCGACTTGCGGAGGTCCATCGCGGTCTTCTGGATGAACCGGAACGCCTCGGGCTCGCTCAACCCGAGACCTTCCATGAGCAGTCCCTTGGCCTGCTCGACGACCCGGCGTGAGTCGAGGCGCTCCTGGAGGTCGGCGACCTCGTCCTCGACGGCGCGGATCTCGTCGAAGCGGGCGAGCGCGATCTCGATCGCGGGCACCACATCGGACGCGTCGAACGGCTTGACCACATAGGCCATCGCCCCGGCCTGGCGGGCGCGCTCGACGAGGTCGCGCTGGCTGAACGCGGTGAGCATCACGACCGGAGCGATGCGCTCCTCGGCGATGTGTTCGGCCGCGGTGATGCCGTCCATCTTCGGCATCTTGACGTCCATGACGACAAGGTCGGGCTCGAGTTCCCGGGCCATCGCCAGGGCCTGCTCGCCGTCGGCCGCCTGGCCGACCACGTCGTAGCCCTCGTCGGTCAACAACTCGACGAGGTCCATCCTGATCAGCGCTTCATCCTCGGCAACGAGAACGCGAGGCTTCGGAGTGGTGGCCGCGCGGCTGCGATCTGGTGCTTCGGCGGTGCTCATCTTCGTACGTTTCCCCTTGTCGGTGCACGTCAGTGTGTGGACTCAGCGTAGTCCGGGCGGGCGAACGGTCACAGTGTGCGCCCGGGGACAGGCTACCGCCCGGCGGCGGGTCCGGCGTCCGCGCCGGGCGTACCCCGCTGTGGCATGATGGTGCGGCGCCCGGCCCGGGTGGCGGAATGGTATACGCGGACGGCTCAAACCCGTCTGGCCGCGAGGCTGTAGGGGTTCGACTCCCCTCCCGGGCACCCATCGCAGTTCGCCGCACCGCAGCGGTCCCGGCCCGAACCTCGCGGGCGCCTCCCACCGGCCGCGACAAGGCCAGTCCCCCCGGAGCCCACGCACACCCCGATTGATTGACACCGCTGGCGTGGTGTCAAATCACGCTCGTGGAAAAGATTGAATCTTTGTGGATTTTTTCGCGGATCCCGGGGCGGAGTTAAGACGATCATCCTAGGAGATAATCGAATAACCCGTTGTGAGGCGGAAATTGGTGGTACCGGAAGGCGTTTCCCTCAGCCACTCCACGAATGATGGCGGCGCGATCGCTCCCCGGAGCTGCGCTCGCTTTCCTCGTTCGACTGGCAAAAACGCTTCTCCTCCTCTCATATTTGGCCTAGCATCCGAGTAGCGGGGGAAAGCCATCGGGGGCGGTTGTCAC
>JAJYQH010000139.1 GCA_021794705.1 Actinomycetes bacterium
GATGAACACCTTCTTGCGGCCCCACCGGTCGGCGACCCAGCCGCCGATCAGCGCGCCGATGAGCGCCCCGCCCTGCACCGCGGCGGCCACCAGGCCCAGCGCGCCGCTGCTCGGGTGGTACTCGGCCTTGATGAAGACCAGGACGAACGCGATCGCGTAGAGGTCCCAGGCCTCGATGAGGATGGTGGAGATCATCATCCAGCCGCCGCGGCTGCTGGACACGGTCCCCGGCTTGTTCAGAAGTACTTCGGTCGCCTCGTCAGACATTCGTCTGATAGTGGCTTGGTCCATGGCGATTGACGCCTCCTCGTTGAAGCTCGTGTGGGGGTGAAAAGAGCGGTCACACATTTTCGGGTCGGTCGGTTCAACGCCAACCGGTTGCCAACCTTTGCCCTACCCCCGACGGAAGTCAACACGGAACGCCGTACGGCGCTGCCGGCGTCGTGGCTTATGGCACCCCCAGCGGCGGACTTGCCCGCGGCTGCGTAACGTACAAGAGTCGAAGGCGCCCCTCCCGGAACGGCAACGCAGCCGGCTCCCGGGCCGGGCACCACATCACCCCGTCACGTCCGCGAGGAGCCCCCCATGCGCATCGGCGTCCCAACCGAGGTCAAGAACAACGAATTCCGGGTCGCGATCACGCCCGTGGGGGTGAGCGAGCTGGTGCGGGCGGGCCATGACGTCTTCATCGAGGCCGGCGCGGGCCTCGGTTCGGCGATCAGCGACGACGAGTTCGTCGCGCAGGGCGCCACCATCTGCCCGGACGCCGACACCACGTGGGGCACCGCCGAGCTCGTGCTCAAGGTCAAGGAGCCGGTGGCCGAGGAGTTCGGCCGGCTGCGCGACGATCTCGTGCTGTTCACCTACCTCCACCTCGCTGCCGACCCCGCCGGTGCGCACGCCCTGCTGGACGCCGGCACCACCGCCATCGCCTACGAGACGGTGCAGCTGCCCTCGGGACTGCTGCCCCTGCTCTACCCCATGAGCGAGGTCGCGGGGTGCCTGGCGCCGCAGGTGGGGGCGCACGCCCTCATGAAGTCGTCCGGCGGCCGGGGGATGCTCATGGGCGGGGTCGGCGGCGTCGCCAACGCCAAGGTCGTCGTCCTCGGCGCGGGCACCGCGGGGCAGAACGCGGCCAACATCGCCCTGGGCCTGGGCGCCGACGTCACCATCCTCGACACCGACCTCGAGAAGCTGCGGATGAGCTTCTGGCGCTTCGACAACCGGGTCAAGCAGATCGCGTCGTCGGCCCTCGCCGTGCGCGAGCACGTGCTGGACGCCGACCTGGTGATCGGCACGGTGCTCGTCCCAGGGTCACGGACGCCGAAGCTGGTCACCAACGAGATGGTGGCGAACATGAAGCCCGGCTCGGTGCTCGTCGACGTCGCCATCGACCAGGGCGGCTGCTTCGAGGACTCCCACCCGACGACGCACGCCGACCCGACCTTCCAGGTGCACGACTCGATCTTCTACTGCGTCGCGAACATGCCGGGAGCCGTCCCCAACACCTCGACCTGGGCGCTGGCGAACGCGACCCTCCCCTACGTGCTGCAGATCGCCGGCCTGGGGTGGCGCGAGGCATTGACCCGCAACCCCGCGCTCGCCCGCGGGCTCAACACCCACGCCGGGCAGGTGACCTACCGGGGCGTCGCCGAGGCGCTCGACCTCGGCTACACCCCGACCGACTCCGTCCTGTGAACGACGCGGCCCCACCCGGCGGCAATCGTCGGGTGGGGCCGCGGTCAGGGCGTCACTGCTGCTCGAAGCGCTTCTCCGCGTCGTCGCCCAGCGACTGGATCTCCGAGTCGTACTTGTCGCCGGTGCGCTCGTCGGCCCACTTCTCGGCGTCGCCCATCTCCTTGTTGACCTGGTCGGGGTGCTCCCGGGCGAACTTCTCGCCCTCGTCCATGGCCTCTTCGAACAGTCCCATGCCTGACTCCGTCCCATCGAGGTGACGCGGCGGACGCCGCTGTCATCGCCCCAGCTTGCCAACCCGCACCGGGCTGCGTCGAGCCCTTCGGCGGCCGCTGTGGGACGATCGGGGGCGTGACCGACCCCCGAGAGCTCGAACGCCTGGCCATCGACGCCGCCACCAGGGCGGGCGATCACCTGCGCGACCACCGGCCGCGTCGGGTCGAGGTGGTGGCCACCAAGTCGAGCGACGTGGACATCGTCACGGCGATGGACCGCGCCGCCGAGGAGATGATCGTCGAGTACCTCCTGGCCGCGCGTCCGGGGGACGGCGTGTTCGGCGAGGAAGGGCACTCACGCACCTCCCAGTCGGGCATCACCTGGGTGATCGACCCCATCGACGGCACGGTCAACTACCTCTACGCCCTCGACGACTACGGGGTGAGCATCGCCGCGGTCGAGGGCGACCCCGACCCGCTCACGTGGACGCCGCTCGCCGCCTGCGTGCACAACCCGCCGCGCCGGCTCTCGTACCATGCGGCCGCCGGGCACGGGGCGTTCGCCGACGACCGGCCGCTCCGCGGCCCGACCAGCACCGGCCTCTCCGGCGCCCTCGTCGCCACCGGATTCGGCTACCGGGCCGAGCGGCGGACGCGCCAGGCGGAGATCGTCACCGCGCTGCTCGGCGAGGTGCGCGACATCCGGCGGCTGGGGGCGGCGTCCCTCGACCTGTGCCTCGTCGGGGACGGCCGCCTCGACGCGTACTACGAGCGCGGGTTGAGCCCGTGGGACCACGCCGCCGGCGCCCTCATCGCCCGGGAGGCGGGAGCCCTCGTCACCGGGCCCGACGGGGGTCCGGCCGACGCCGAGATGACGGTCGCGGCCGGCGTCCCGCTGCACGGCGAGCTGCTCGCCCGGCTGGCGGAACTCGACGCCTTCTCGGGGTACTGAGCGGCCGCTTGACCGCGGGGCGGCCACGCGCTGAGCTAACCCCCATGACCGACGCGATCCTGGCCCTCGACTGCGGCCAGTCCGGCACCCGCGGGCGCCTCACCACCGGCACGGGCGAGGCCCTGGCCCCCGATGTCGACCTGCCCGCGGTG
>JAJYQH010000285.1 GCA_021794705.1 Actinomycetes bacterium
CGAAGGTGAGGGCGAAGACCTTCTGGGTGGTGGGCAGTCGTTCCCAGTCCTTGCCCAGCCAGGCCGACAGGTCGGACGCCGTCGTGGTCGTCGTCGACGTCGTGGAGGTCCTGGTGGTGGTGCTGGTCGTCGTCGTCTTCGTGGTCGTGCTGCTGGACGTGGTCGACGTGGTCGTCGTGGTGGTGGTCGACGTGCGGCTCGGCGAGGCCGAGGTCGACGGGGACGCGGCGCTCGTACCCGAACCGCCGGTCGACGGGGACGTCGCGGACTGGCTCGCGGTGGAGGAGGCCGTCGTCGTGGGGGAGGCACCGGAATCGCTTCCGGGCGTCCCGCAGGCGGTGATCGCCGTGACAATGACTGCCGTGAGGCACAGGGCTCGGCACCTCATGAGTCCATGATCCGCCGCGGGGCGCCTTGTCGCCCGCGTTCCGGCAAGTTGCCCGCGTCCCGTGCCTCGGGTTCCACGCGAACCTTGACATACAACCAAAAGGTTGTAGATTACTTCCATGAGCGGCACCGACGAGGACCGGGCCGACGCCCTGTTCCAGGCGCTCTCCGACCGCACCCGGCGCGACATCCTGCGCCGGGTGCTCGCCGGGGAACAGTCGGTCACCGCTCTGGCGGACAAGTACGACATGAGCTTCGCCGCCGTCCAGAAGCACGTCGCGGTGCTCGAACGCGCCGGACTGCTGACCAAGCGGCGCCAGGGGCGCGAACAGCTGGCCAGTGGCGACGTGCAGGCGGTGCGGTCGGTGGCGTCCATGCTCGAGGAGTTCGAGAGCGTGTGGCGCGGGCGCATCGCCCGCATCGACGCGCTGCTCGCCGACGATCCGCCGCAGCCCCCACATCCACACCGTTCCGAGGAGCACTGACATGCCCGTTGTCGCCGTCGCCAGGGATCTCGACGCCCGAACCCTCACCATCACCGCCCGCTTCGACGCGCCGGTCGAGCGCGTCTGGCAGCTGTACGCCGACCCCCGCCAGCTGGAGCGGGTCTGGGGTCCGCCCACGCATCCGGCCACCTTCGTCGAGCACGACCTGCGTCCCGGTGGCCGAACGACCTACTACATGACCTCCCCTGAGGGGGAGAGGTACGCCGGCTGGTGGGAGATCACCGCGGTCGACGAGCCGAGGTCGTTCACCTTCGACGACGGCTTCGCCGACGAGGACTTCAACCCGATGGCCGCGATGCCCGTCTCGCACAACGTCTACACCTTCGAACCGGACGCCGGTGGCACCGTGGCCACCTTCCGCAGCACCTTCGACTCCGCCGAAGGGCTGCAGACCGTCCTCGACATGGGCGTCGAGGAGGGAGCGACCCAGGCGATCAACCAGATCGACGGGCTGCTCGCCGCGGACGCCGCCGCCTGACCGGCGTCCGCGCTCAGGACGGGCGGCGCACGTCGGCCGCCAGGTCGCCGGGCTCGGGCTGCAGCCGCAGTCCGAGGTGCCGGGCGAGGTCGTCGAGTTCCGCGTGGACGCCGGCCCGCATCGCCGTGGTCGGGCTGGTGTCCCAGTGGACGGCGTCCACGTGCAGGAGGCCGCTGCCGCGGTCGGCCTGGGCGTCGACCTTGCCGACCAGCCGGTCGCCGTGGAGCACCGGCAGGGCGTAGTAGCCCCACCGCCGGGCGGACGCCGGCTTGTACATCTCGAGCGCATAGTCGAAGCCGAAGATGGCCGCCGCCCGACGCCGGTCGACGACGAGCCGGTCGAGCGGCGAGAGCACCGCGGTACGCCCGTCGAACCGACCGCCGTCGAGGAGGTCCGGGTCGACCCGCCACCGCCCCCGGAGGCCGGCCACCCGCGCCTCGACCCCCACGTCGCCCACGTCGTCGGGTTCGTACCGCCGCTCGGTGGAGCGGGCCCGGGCGATTCCGAGCGCACGGAGCCGGCGGCGGGCCCTCTCGGCCAGGGCCTCCTCGAGGGGCACCGCGGGCAGGTCGAGGTGCACGCGGGAGGCGAGGTCCCAGAAGCGCTCGCGGCCCTCCCGGTAGGAGACCGCCACCTCGCCGGCCGCCTCGAGCTGCTCCAGCAGCAGCGTGGTGTTCTTGGCGTCGTTCCACCCGGTGGAGCGCCACGCGACGCGGCAGCAGCTCGGCAGGGCACGGGCGGGCAGCGGACCCTCCGAGCGCAGCCACTGGAGGATCTCCTCGGCGCAGGGCCGGTTCGCCTCGAGGAAGTACGCCCCCTGCCGCTTCCACCCCGGGGCGTCCCGTCCCGGCCCCGGCCACACGTCCATCTCGGCCCGGAAGAGGGCGATGTCCTCCGCCGGGCGCAGGTAGCCCTGGATCTCGACGACCTCGTGGTCCTCGACCGCCTGCTGCAGCTCACCGGCCGCGAACCGGTCGCCGAGGCGTGACCACATCACGAGTTCGGCGCTCGGTGCGACGTAGCTCGTGGCGTCCACCTGGAGGCACCCGAGGTGACGGAGCGTGGCGAGCAGGTTCGTGGGGCGCCGGGCCGTGAGCAGTTGCGCTCGCAGCGCGATCCGGCGGGCGTCGGTCAGTGACAGGTCGAGCACGTCCCACCTCCTGGTGACGATCCCATCGTGGACCCCGACAAGGTCAGCTGCAGCGGACGCCGCGCGTGCGAGGCTGGAGGCATGAGCCAGTCGCCGCGGCCACCGCACGAGTCGCCGATCGAGCGCCAGATCCGCGAGGCGATCGACCGGGGGGACTTCGACAATCTGCCCGGCTCCGGACGTCCGCTGGACCTCGGTCGGCCGGGCCACGAACGCACCTGGGCGGAACGCCGGATGGAGGGCGAGGACCTCGCCGGGGTGTTGCCGGGACCGCTCGGCGTCCGCCGGCAGAAGCAGGACATCCAACAGACCCTCGCCGACGTCTCCGACGAGGAGACGGCGCGGGCGGTCATCGTCCACCTCAACGAGCAGATCGTGCGGTCGAACGTGCTGCCCTGGAGCGGCCCGACGATCATCACCGGACGCCTGGACGTCGAGGCGACGCTGGCCGAGTGGCGGCGCCTCAGGTCCGGAGGCGGCGCCGACACC
>JAJYQH010000009.1 GCA_021794705.1 Actinomycetes bacterium
GTCGCCGGTGAACCCGAAGTCCTCGAGCAGGTTGGCGGCCGACGCGTCCCGGCCGGTGGCGAGCCTGGTCTCGTTGCGCAGCCGGGTCACCGAGTCGAGCACCCGCTCGCCGTCGTCGAGTTCCGCGACGTTCTGGCTCAGGTGCGCGAGGCGCAGCGTCTTCCCCTGCTTCACCCGGCCCGACGTGGGGGAGAGGTCGCCGGCCAGCAGGTTGAGGAGGGTCGTCTTGCCGGAACCGTTGACGCCGACGAGGCCGATCCGGTCGCCGGGGCCGATGCTCCACGTGACCCGGTCGAGCAACCGGCGTCCGTCGGGGAGGGTCAGCGTCACGTCCTCCGCGTCGAGCACATCCCTCCCGAGCCGGGCGGTCGAGAACTGGGCCAGCTGCAGCTTGTCGCGCGGGTCGGGCTCGTCGGCGATGAGGGTGTTCGCGGCGTCGATCCGGAACCTCGGCTTGCTCGTCCGGGCCGGCGCCCCGCGGCGCAGCCACGCGAGTTCCTTGCGGAGCAGGTTCCTCCGCCGCGACTCCTTGGACGCCGCCTGGCGTGCACGCTCCGCACGGGCGAGGACGTAGGCCGCGTAGCCGCCGTCGTAGGCGTCGACGACCCCGTCGTGCACCTCCCAGATGCGGTTGCAGATGGCATCGAGGAACCACCGGTCGTGGCTCACGACGAGCATCGCGGTGCCGCGCTGCTGGAGCGCGTTGAGGTGGTCGGCCAGCCAGGCGACGGCCTCGACGTCGAGGTGGTTGGTGGGTTCATCGAGCACGAGCAGGTCGTGGCCCGCGAGCATGAGCGCGACGAGCGCCACGCGGCGGCGCTCCCCGCCGCTCAGGGTGCCGGCGTCGGCGTCCAGCGCGATGTCGGAGAGCATCTCCTCGACGATCCGCCGGGTTTCGGCGTCCGCGGCCCACACGTGGTCGGCCCGGCCGCCGACGATGAGGTCGCGCACGCTCTGGCCGGCCTCCGTCGCCTCCACCTGGGTGAGGACGCCGATGGAGACGCCGCCGCTGCGGGTGACCCGTCCCGAGTCGGGGTCGACCGAGCCGGTGAGCAGGCCGAGCAGGGTCGACTTGCCGTCGCCGTTGCGGCCGACCACCCCGATGACGTCACCGGCGCCCAGGCCGAGGCTGACCTCGTCGAGCAGGATCCTCGTGCCGTAGCCCTTGGTGACCGCCTCGGCGTTGATGAAGTTGGTGCCCGCCACGCGCTCAGCGACCGCGCATGGCCTTGCGGGCCCCGCGCATGTTGAGCGGGCCCCTCGGGACGCCGCCGAGCCGGGGCCGGATGCTGTCGAGCGCCCGCACCCGGCGGTTGATGTCCTCGACCTGCGCCTTGTCGTACTTCTTCGGCAGCTTGCGGATGTGGTCGGTGAGCCTCGTGAGCGGCACCTCGCCCTCGCCCTCGCCCATGACGATGGTGAGCACGGTGAGGTTGTGGGCGGCCGTCGCGTGCCGCTTCGCCTCATTGGCGAGCAGCTGCCGGACGCGGCGCGGGTTGCCCTCGCCGACGAGCACGAGACCGCCGGGGCCGACCGCCCGGTGGATCACGTCGAGTTCGCGGGTGGCGTTGATCGCCGGGGTCGAGGTCCAGCCCTTGGGCAGCATCTCCAGGGCGACCTGGGCCGAGCCGGTCTGGCCCTGCACCCGGGAGAAGGTGGCCCGCTTGATCTCCCGGTTGAACAGCATGAGCGCGGCGACGAGGCCGAGGCTGATGCCGATGAGGATCCACAGCGCGAGCGGTGCGACGAACAGGCCGACGACGGTGAGCACGACGATCGGGGCGAGGAAGGCGCCGAGCAGCAGCCACGGGAAGCGGGGGTTCTGGCTGGCAGTGAGCTTGTACATCTCGCGGATCTGGCGCCACTGACCCCAGTCGCGGGGGTCGGAGGAGTTCTTCTTGCGCTGCTTCTCGGCCCGCACCGCGGCCTTCTGCTGCCGGGCGAGTTCCTTGGCCTTCTCGCTTGCCATGCGTGCTCCGGATCGTCGAGTCGTCCCAGCGGGTCGCCGGGTAGTCGTGAGAATGATACTTGTCCCGGACGCCGCCGGCTTCCCGGGCCGTGCCCCTCCGGAGCCCTCCTGAGGACGCCGAACGGGGACCGACCCGGATGGATCGGTCCCCGCGACGGCGTGCGGTGGCGGCTCAGAGTTCGCCGGCGAAGTCGCCCTTCTCGAGGCGCTGCTTGACGGCACTCAGGAACCGGGCGGCGTCCGCCCCGTCGACCAACCGGTGGTCGTAGCTGAGCGACAGGTACATCATGTCGCGCACGGCGATCGAGTCGTTGCCGAACTCGTCGGTGACGACGACCGGGCGCTTGACCAGCGCACCGGTGCCGAGGATGGCGACCTGCGGCTGGTTGATGATCGGCGTGTCGAACAGGGTGCCGGCCGAGCCGTAGTTGGTGATCGTGAAGGTGCCGCCGGTGAGCTCGTCCGGGGTCACCTTGCTGGCCCGCGCCCGGGAGGCGAGGTCGGCGATCTTCTTGGCGAGCCCGGTGATGCTGAGGTCGCCGGCGTCCCGGATCACGGGGACGATGAGGCCGCGCTCGGTGTCGACCGCGATGCCGATGTGCTCGGCGTCGTGGTAGGTGATGACGCCCGCGTCGAGGTCCATCTCGGCGTTGACCTTCGGGTACTGCCGCAGCGCCTCGACGATCGCCTTGGTGATGAACGGCAGGTACGACAGGCCGACACCCTCGCGCCGGCGGAACTCGTCCTTGACGCCCGCGCGCAGCTTCGAGATCGCGGTGAGGTCGACCTCGACGGTGGCAGTGAGCTGGGCCGACGACTGCAGCGACTCCATCATCCGGCGGGCGATGGTGGCGCGCATGCGGCTGACCTTCTCGGTCGTCCCGCGCTTCGACGACTCGTCGGGAGCGGCGGCCTTGGCGGCGGGAGCCGCAGCGGCGGCGGGTGCCGTCGGGGCCGGGGCGGCTGTCGCGGCCGCCTTCGCCTCGGCGGCGGCGAGCACGTCCTGCTTGCGGATCCGTCCGCCGACACCCGTGCCG
>JAJYQH010000121.1 GCA_021794705.1 Actinomycetes bacterium
CGCCGAGACGTTCGCGGTCGAGGCGCCCCCGGTCATCGCCCGCAACGTGCGGCTCGAAAGGAGTTCGCTCGGCAACACCGCCGAGGTCCGCGGCGCCTTCGAGATCGCCCGGGAGGCCGTTCGCCGGGGGTGACCCGCCCCGTCCGGCGTCCGCGCTGTCGGAACGGCCGAAGGCGGACGTTCCGGCCCATCGACCGGAACGTCCGCCGCGGGAGTCAGAACCTGCGACCCCGGCGCATCACCTCGGCTACTGACCTCCGAGGGTGAACGCGTAGAACTTCGGGTTACTGGTGAAGGGGAAGGCCGAGCCGAAGTGGCCGTAGCCCGAGCCCCAGTAGACCGTGTTGTTGGCGATGGAGGCGCCGGCGATCGTCGAGCCCCCCGCCGCGTAGCTCCACAGCTGTGAGCCCGTGGCCGCATTCAGCGCGAACATCGTCGGGTCGGTCGGGCCGGAGGCCATGGACGCCGCGTAGACCACGCCGTTGGCCACGGTCACCGGGCTGAGGTCGATGGACCCGTTGGGGTCCTTCGTCTGCCACAGGATGGTGCCGGTCGCCGGGTCGAGCGCGGCCCACGATCCGGCGCTGCCGAGTTGCTGGTTCTGGTACGGGATTCCGTAGAGGTTGCCGATGGCCACGTAGATGCGCGTCCCGTCCGTCGCCGAGCCCCACTCGATGCCGCCGAGCGCGGAGCCCGGGCCCACCTGGGTGGCCCACAGCACCTTGCCGGTGTTGGGGTCGATCGCCGAGTAGACGCCGCTCTTCTGACCCGCGCCGATGATCTGCTGGGGGCCGTCGGCGGTCTGGATGGTGAGCAACTGGACGCCGGAACCGAAGTCGAAGTCCGGTCCGGAGTTCACGGGGCAGTTCTTGGCGCTCGGCCCGGAGAAGCAGGCGACGTTCCAGTCGTCCGCGCTCGCGAACCGGTCGGCCCAGGCGACCGCACCGGTGTCCATGCGGAGCGCCAGCACCGAGTCGACGTGGTTGTCGGGCGAGTCGCCGGAGACGGTGTAGTTGTTGCCGGTGGTCGCGTACACCACCCCGCGGGCCGGGTCGGGCACAATCGTGCTGCCCCAGACGGAGCCGCCCGTGTAGCCCGAGGGCACCGTGTACGTCTTCCACTGGACGTCGCCCGTCGCGGCGTCGAGCTTCATCACACTGCCCCGGAACGAGCAGCACGAGTAGGCCGGATTGGCCGCCGCCCCCTCCTCGAGGGAGGCGACGCCCACGTACACCGAGCCGTTGTAGACCACCGGCGACTGGGTGTCGACGGCGAGCGGGTGGGTGTCGAGCTGGGTGGCCCACCGGAGGGCACCGGTGGCGGCGTTGATGGCGAGCAGCCTCGCCCCCGTCTGGGTGCCGATGTAGAGGGTGTTCGTCCTCGTGTCGAGGAACGGGCTGGTGCGCGACACCACGCTGCCCATCGCGCCCCCCAAGTAATCGTGGCCGATGTCCTTCGACCAGATCAGCCGGCCCGAGCCCGACTGCACGGCGTAGAGCTTGCCGGCCCAGTCGGGGAAGTACGCGACCCCCTGGGCGACCGCCGCCCGGGCGGACACGTCACCGGCGGGTGTGAACACCCACTTGGGCTGGAGCGTGCCGACGTTCGTCGTGCCGATGGTGGTGGTCGGCACGCTCGCGGTGTTGTCGAGGTTCTGGCCGAACATCGTCCATTGGCTTGGCGGTGTCTGGGCGCTGGCGGCGCCACTGGCGGCGGTGAGCATGGCCGCCGAGGCCAGCGCCACAACGGCCACGGACGCCGCACGGCGCCTGGCCCAGGATCGGAAGAAATGCATGCGTTCTCCTCGGGGAGGGAATGTCGCGGACAGGCGGAATCCAGCCGCCCGGCGGCATTGATAAAAATGATGAGAGGTGCGCCGAAAAACGGCGCAGAGTGGCCCCGGAGAGCCACCGGACATGATCCGCATTCAGGCTCGGAACAGGTACGTCAAACGCTCCTATGTCGCCGCCCCAGGGATCCCGAATCCCCCGTTGGATTTCCCACCTGGAGCCTCACGTCAGCGTAGCGACGTTCATTTAAAGGATCCATGGATCCGCCGGTCCAAATTGAGGCGACGTCACAACCGGAGCCGCCACCCCAGGCGGTCGAGGACGCCGGCCAGAGCCACCAGGGCCGTGGCCATGAGCAACGCCTGCGCCAGGGTGAGCCAGGGAGGGGCGCCCGAATACCACCACGAGTCCGCGGCCAGCGTGAGTGGGGCCAGGAGAAGCAGGTGGGCGGCGTACAGCACCAGCGGGTACCGGCCGACCCGCCGCAGCCACCCGGCCGAGGAGGGACGCCGGACGAGCCACAGGTCGAGCACCGCCCAGATGACGAGGCCGAGGCCGAGGCTGAGGAGCACGTAGCTCGCGGAGACCCGGTTCTTGGACAGCGGTACGACCGGGGCGAGCACCAACCCGAGGGCGACGGCCGTCCCGCCGGCGAGGACCAGCACCCGCGGTCGAAAAGCTCCCGGGGGCATCCACGCCGCCTCCGAGACGGCGCTCGCCAGGATCATGAGGGCGCCCCAGCCCAGGGTGCCCGGAAGCCCGCCCTGCACGGTGTGCAGGACGCTCGCACCCCACGGTCCCGCGAGCAGCCACTGGTACGCGGCCAGCATCACCGCGGCTGCCGCGACCCGAACCCACGGCGGCAGCAGCACGACGGCGGCCAGCAGCAGACTCGCGCCGCCGATCGACTGCAGGACGCCCCACGTGAGGTCGACGCCGGGTATCGGCGCGAGCGCCGCCTGGCCCGCACTCACGACTGCTCCGATGCCGATGAGTTCGAGCGACCGGCGTGTCAGCCAGGCGAGGGCCGCCGGCGTCCCCTGGCTCGCTCGGCGGCGGTGCACGGCCCGGGTCACGGAGGCGGCGCTCACCACGATGAACACGGGCGCGACGAGGTCGGCGACTGTGTAACCCGCGTCGGGCGTGTGCTTGAGCCAGGAGGGCACCCAGGCCACTCCCAGCCCGAGGTTCCCCATCGCCATGAGCAGCACAG
>JAJYQH010000230.1 GCA_021794705.1 Actinomycetes bacterium
CGGCGTGTCGCCGGCATGTCCCCGTGCACGCCGACGCCGGACGCCCGCGACGATGAACCACGCGCCGAACACGAGCGCGACCGCGATGAGCGGCAGAAGGATCCATTCGGCCACGACCAGGTAGACGGCGGTCGTGACGCCGGCCAGCGCGACGATGACGACACCGCCGGCGATGAGGCCTCGAGGGTCCTGTTCCGGAATGTTCATGGCGCCCCCCTGCACCCACGGCAGCACCCCCGAACCCCCGCACTGCCGCTGGTACCACGCTAGATCCGTTCGGCCCCCAGGGGAGGAACAACAGTGGGACTGCGGTCGAGCGGGTCAGTTCCTCCCGCCCGCTCGCGGGGAATCGCCGCTCGATAGAGTTCTGTCATGACCCCCACGGTCCGCCAAGCAAGCAAGCTGTCGATCATCGGTGCCGGTGCGGTCGGCACGTCGATGGCCTACGCGGCCCTCATCCGGGGCTCCGCGTCGGTCGTGTCCCTCTACGACGTCAACGAACAGAAGGTGGACGCCGAGGTCCGCGACCTCGCCCACGGCACCCAGTTCACCCCCTCGGTGGTGATGGGGGGCGCCGACATCGAGGTGGTCAAGGACTCGTCGGTCGTCGTCATCACCGCCGGCGCCCGGCAGAAGCCCGGTCAGAGCCGACTCGACCTCACCGCGGTCAACGCGGGCATCCTCGAGAATCTCATGCCCCAGCTCGTCGACCAGGCGCCCGACGCCCTGTTCGTGCTCGTCACCAACCCGTGCGACGTGCTCACAGTGGTCGCCCAGCGGGTCTCGGGGCTGCCGGCGTCCCGGGTCTTCTCGACGGGCACGATGCTCGACTCGTCGCGCCTGCGCTGGCTGATCAGCGAGCGCACCAACGTGGCGCAGCGCAACGTGCACGCCATCATCGTCGGCGAACACGGCGACTCCGAGTTCCCCGTGTGGTCGAACGCCACGATCAGTTCGGTGCCGATCCTGCAGTGGCAGGTGCACGGCGAGCACGTGTTCAGCCGCGAGGAACTCGACGCGCTCGCGTACGAGGCCGCGCACGCGGCGTACGCGGTCATCGAGGGCAAGGGAGCGACGAACTACGCGATCGGCCTCACCGGCGCCCGCCTCACCGAGGCCCTGCTCTCGCCCACCCGCTCGATCCTGCCGCTGTCGACGATCATGGACGGCTACCTCGGGGTCGAGGGCGTCGCGCTGTCGATGCCCACCCTGGTCTCGTCGGCGGGCGTGAAGCGGATCATCGAGATCCCCCTCGACGAGGGCGAGCGCGCCAAGTTCCTCCAGTCGGCGCAGACCCTGCGCGAGAACCTCGCGAGCATCGGCTACTGAGGCACGGACCCACCCGCCGTCGCCGGCGTCCGGAGCAGGGGGAGGGGTGTCACGTGGCACCGCGAGTAAGCTCTGGCCCCGTGCCCCGAAACTTTGAATACGAGCAGCGCGCCGACGGAGATGTGCTGCACATCCACGCCAGGGGACGCGACGTCCTCACCAACCCCCTCACCAACATCGGCACCGCCTTCACCAAGGACCAGCGCAGCCAGTTGGGCATCGCGGGGCTGCTGCCTCCACAGGTGATGAGCATGAGCGTCCACCTCAAGCGGAGCTACGCGCAGTACCAGCGCCAGCCCGACCCGCTGTCGAAGTACCTCTACCTCAACACCATGCACGAGCGGAACGAGGTGCTCTACTACCGGCTGCTCACCGAGCACATCGAGGAGATGATGCCGATCGTCTACACCCCGACCATCGGGGAGGCGATCCAGGAGTACAGCGCCTGGTACCACCGCCCGCGCGGGGTCTACCTGTCGATCGACGAGCCGGACGAGATCGAGACGGCGCTCACCAACATGGGCCACCGGGCCGACGAGGTCGACCTCATCGTGGTGACCGACTCCGAGGGCATCCTCGGCATCGGCGACCAGGGAGTCGGCGGTGTCGCCATCACCATCGGCAAGCTGTCGCTCTACGTGGCCGCGGCCGGCATCAACCCGCACCGGGTGCTCCCCGTGGTGCTCGACGTCGGCACCGACAACCTCGACCTGCTGAGCCAGGAGGGCTACCTCGGCGTGCACCACGCCCGGGTGCGGGGGCAGCGCTACGACGACTTCGTCGAGCGGTTCGTCCAGACCGCGACGTCGCTGTACCCCGACGCGATGATCCACTGGGAGGACTTCGGGCCCTCGAACGCGCACCGCATCCTGGAGAAGTACCGCGACGAGATCTGCACGTTCAACGACGACATCCAGGGCACCGCCGCGGTCGTCGTGGCCGCGATCCTCAGCGCGGTGCGGGCCAGCGGGACGCCGCTCGACGAGCAGCGGGTGGTCATTCACGGCGCGGGCACCGCAGGGATCGGCATCGCCGACCTCATGGTCGACATCCTCGTCGACAAGGGGGTCGACCGGGACGCCGCCCGGCGGATGTTCTGGGGGCTCGGGTCCAGGGGGCTGCTCCGCGAGGGCGTGCGGATGCGCGACTTCCAGCAGCCCTACGCCCGGGCGGCGTCCGACACCGAGGGCTGGGTGCTCGACCACCCGGGCCAGGTCGAGCTCGCCGACGTCGTCCGCAACGTCCACCCGACCATCCTCATCGGCTCGTCGGCCCAACCCGGCTCGTTCACGCCGGAGATCGTCACCGACATGGCCGCCCACTGCGAGCGACCCGTGATCATGCCGCTGTCCAACCCGACCTCGAAGGCGGAGGCACTGCCGTCCGACCTGCTCCGCTGGACGGACGGCCGGGCGCTCATCGCGACCGGCTCGCCGTTCGAGCCGGTCGTGTTCGACGGGACGACGTACCACATCGCCCAGGCCAACAATGCCCTCGTCTTCCCCGGGATCGGCCTCGGCGTGGTGACCAGCCGCGCCTCCCGGGTCAGCGACCACATGATCGCGGCCTCCGCCCGGGCCGTCGCCCGGGTCGTCACGGACCGCAGCCGGGGGGCATCGCTGCTGCCCGACGTCGGGCAGTTGCGGTCGGTGTCGGCGAAGGT
>JAJYQH010000069.1 GCA_021794705.1 Actinomycetes bacterium
CGCTGACCTCGCCCGCCGTCGGGGCCGCGTCCTGCCGGGCGACGACGAAACCGCCGGCGGCCAGCTCCACGGCACCGTCGACGACGTCGCCGGTGAGTGCGTCGGTCCCGGCGAGGGTGACCCACCGCGGCTCCTCGCCGTGGTTGATCGCGACCACCCACGACCGCCCGTCCGCCCCCCGCCGCCGGACGACCTCGAGTCCCGCCCCCGCCTCGGGCGCCTCGCGCTCGACGCCGGCCTGGGCCAGGGCCCGGGACAGGAGGCCCGCGAGCTCGTCCTCGTCGAGCGTCGTCGAGACGTACCGCGCGACCCCGCGCCCGTACGAATGCGCCGTCACGGCGGGGGCGCCGGCCGCGATGCCCTCCGCGTAGCTCGCCTCCGCCACCGCCCCGCGCAGCTGCAGCAGCTCGGCCCACTCCGACACCGTCGACCCGTCGTCGAGGCGCAGCAGCTCCCCGTCCTCGAGCGGCAGCAGTTCCTCGACCCGGACGCCGAGCACCGGCGCGAACCGCCCGGCGTAGCCGCCCAGCTCGATGTGCAGGTCCTCGTCGAAGGTGCCGCTGAGCCGCCACATGACGACATGGCCTCCGCCGCTGACGTAGCGCTCGACGCCCGCCACGTCGGCGTCCGAGGCGATGACGTGGCTGGGCACGAGCACGAGCGCGTACCGGCTGAGGTCGTCGTCCAGCCGGACGAAGTCGGCGGTGTGGCCGAGCAGCCACAGCGCCCGGTGCACCCGGCGCACCGCCGGGTAGAAGCCGAGCCCGTCCGAGGGAAGCCCGGGGGAGTCCGCCGCCCACCAGGCGTCCGCGCTCCACGCGATGGCGACGCGGGCGGCGACGACGGGGGAATCGCCACCGCCGAGCGCGCTCGCCAGTCCCTCGAGGCGCCCGAGGGTGGCGCCGATCTCGCACACCTCGCGGAAGACCCGGCTGTCGGGGCCGGCGTGCGGCACCATCGTCGAGTGGAACGCCTCCGCCCCCGCGGGCGCCGTGCGCCACTGGAAGAACAGGACGCCGTCGGCGCCCCGCGCGACGTGTTGCAGGCTGGTCCGCAGCCCGGCCCCTGGTTCCTTGGCGAGCAACTTCCCCCCGCGCATCGTGAGGTTCGCCGCCTGCTCCATGAGCAGCCACGGACGCCGGCCGCCGAACGACCGCGCCTGGTCGGCCCCGAAGGCGGCGTGCGCCGCGCCCTCGACCCCCCGGGCATCGACGTAGTGGTCGACGGCGACCAGGTCGGACGACTCACCGAAGGCCCACGGGTCGTAGTGCAACCAGGTGGGCAGCATGAAGTTCGTGGTGACCGGGACGCCGGGGCTGCCGGCCCGGATCACGTCGATCTGCTCCTGATAGCACTCGAGCAACAGGTGGGCGGCCAACCGCTTGAAGTCGAGCAGTTGGCCGGGGTTCGCGAGGTACTGGGTCCGCTGGGGCGCGCACACCTGCTCCCAGGCCGAGTACCCCTGCGACCAGAAGGTGGTGTGCCAGGCCCGGTTGAGCTCGCGGAGGTCGCCGTACCGGCGCTCCAGCCACCCGCGGAACTCGCGGTCGACCTCGGGCCCGAAGCTCACGGTGCCGTACTCGTTGTGCACGTGCCACGCCCGCAGCGCCGGGTGCGTGCCGTAGCGGGTCGCCAGTTCGCCGGCGATCCGCGCCGCCGCCCGGCGGTAGGCGGGTGCGGCGGGGTTGTACGTGTCGCGGCTGCCGTGCAGCAGGCGGACGCCGTCCGCCGTCACCGGGAGCCCCTCCGGGTGGGCCAGGGAGAACCAGGGTGGCGGGGACGCCGTGGGCGTCGCGAGGATCACTCCGATGCCGTTCTCGTTCATGAGCCCGATCCCCCGGTCGAGCCAGCCGAACTCGAAGCGGCCCTCCTCGGGCTCCAGGCTCGACCACGAGAACACGCCGAGGGTCACGGTGTTCACCCCGGCCTGCCGCATCAGCCGGACATCGTCCCCCCAGACCTGTTCGTCCCACTGCTCGGGGTTGTAGTCCCCGCCGAAGAGGATCGGGCGGACGGGAGGACGGTCGTCGCTGAGCGTCATCGGAGCCTTTCGAGGGAGAAACCGGGACACGACCCTCACGGGCGTTGTCGAAGCGCTTCGATCATTGTGGCGCCTTCGTCCCCCGACGCCAAGCCGGACGCCGCCCGGCCCTCGTCGCGCCGGCGGTCAGAGGTGTTCGCTCGCCTCCAGCCAGGCGTCCTCGAGCTCCGCGCGCTGCGACTCCAGGCTGGCCAACTCGTCCTGCAGCCTCGCCAGTTCCGTGTAGTCGGACGCCGCGGCCGCCATCCGCTCGTGCACCGCCGCGATCCGGCGCTCCACCTTGTCCACCTGTCCCTCCAGGCGCGCCGCCTCCTTGCGCAGCAGACGCAGTTCGGCGGGCGAGGGCCCGGTGTCCGCGGGCTCGCTCGTCGAGTCGCCGCCGCCCCTCCCCGGGCCGCCGGACGCCGCCACCTCCCGGTTCCGCCGGTGCTCGAGATACTGGTCGACCCCGCCGGGGAGCAGCACGCACTGCCCGTCGCCCATGAGCGCGTAGGTGACGTCGCACACCCGCTCGAGGAAGTACCGGTCGTGGGAGACGACGACGAGCGTCCCCGGCCAGCTGTCCAGGTAGTCCTCGAGCACCGTGAGGGTGTCGATGTCGAGATCGTTGGTGGGCTCGTCGAGCAGCAGCACGTTGGGTTCGCCGATGAGCAGCCGGAGCAGCTGCAGCCGGCGCCGCTCACCTCCCGACAACTCGCCGATCCGGGTCACCAGCCGGTCGCCGGTGAACCCGAAGTCCTCGAGCAGGTTGGCGGCCGACGCGTCCCGGCCGGTGGCGAGCCTGGTCTCGTTGCGCAGCCGGGTCACCGAGTCGAGCACCCGCTCGCCGTCGTCGAGTTCCGCCACGTTCTGGCTCAGGTGCGCGAGGCGCAGCGTCTTCCCCTGCTTCACCCGGCCCGACGTGGGGGACAGGTCGCCGGCCAGCAGGTTGAGGAGGGTCGTCTTGCC
>JAJYQH010000169.1 GCA_021794705.1 Actinomycetes bacterium
GGCAGCCCCGCGTGGGCGACGAGCGAGCGGAGCGAGCCGATCTCGCCGTCGACGGTGGCCAGCCGCACCGCGGGCGGGAAGCCGGCCTGGGCCCGGTCGGCCAGCTCGCGCTCGGCGAACCCGGCGGGGTCGAGGCGGACGAGCGCCTGCACGGCGCGGTCGCGGGCCGGCCCCACCACCGCCACCGTGCCACCCTCGGCCCCCGGCCGGACGAGCGCGACGGCCCCCACCCAGCGCCGGAAGGCCTCCTCGGCGGCGCGCAGGTCGGGCCGCGCGAGCGTGAGACCGGCGTCGAGGATGACCCCCGCCGCGTACCCGCCGGCCGCGACCGGTTCGGCCCCCGGCGTGCACACGACGAGCGCCGGGTCGGCGCCGACCTCGTCGATCACCCGGTCGTGGCTCGACTCGAGCACCCGGACGCCGGGAAACGCCCGGCCCAACTCCTCCGAGGTGCGGGCGGCCCCCACCACGGGTGCCCGCCACCTCGGGGAGGAGCACTCCGGGCAGCGCCAGGTGCCCTCGATCCGACCGCACCAGCCGCACTCGATCTGCCCGGTGCCGCCCCGCTGCCGCATCGGGCCCCCGCACGCCGAGCAGCGGACCGGGTGCTCGCACCGGTCGCAGCGCAACCCGGCCCCGTGGCCGCCCCGCGGCACCTGCACGAGCACCGGCCCGGTCGCCAGTCCGGCGCGGATGGTGGTGAACACCAGCGCCGGGAGCCGCACCCGGGCGGCCAGCGGATCGCGCTCGAGGGCGACGTCGGAGTCGGCGCTCACCCGCACGGCCGGCCCCCGGCGCCGCAGTTCGGCTCCGGAGTGGCTGATCGGCGAGAGCCAGCCGCGCTCGAGCCACAGCTGCACCTCGCAGCTCCGCGCGTGCGCCGCGAACAGCAGCGCCGCCCCGTCGATCGTCGACCGCAGCGCGGCGACGGTGCGCACGTGATGGTAGGGGGCGCGCACCTCCTCGTGCAGGTCGTTGCCGTCGTCCCACACGGCCACCAGCCCGAGGTCGGCGACCGGCGCGAAGGCGGCCGCGCGGGTGCCGACGACGACGCGGGCATGGCCCCGGGCCACGGCGAGGTAGTTGCGGTAGCGCGCGGACGGCCCGAGCGACGCGTGCAGTTCGGCGATCGCGCGCTCGCCCACCACCTCGCCCAGCCTCGCCTTGACCCGGGCGACGTCGCGCACGTCCGGGACGATGACCGCGACTCCGCGTCCGGCCCTCAGGGTGGCGACGACCGCCTCGGCGATGCCGTCGATCCAGCCGGGCGCCCCCTCGGCGCCCATGGACGCCGGAACCTGCCAGAACGCCCGGGGAGCCTCCCCTCGCCCCAACGCCGCGAGGAACCCGGCCCCCAGTGGGGTCGCCGACAGTGTCGGCGGTACCGGCCCGTCGAGCCGCGGCTCGGGCCAGGGTCGCGGCGTCGCCCGCTCGGTGGCCGCGTGCCGCGGCGGAACGGCCAGCCGCATGACGTCGGCGAAGGTGCCTGCGTAGTGGTCGGCGACGGCGCGGATCAGCCGCACCTGGGCCGGGCTGAGCACCGGCTCATCGCTCACCACCCGCTGGAGCGGCGCGAGCGACGGCGCGTCGCTGGCCGCCACGCGGTCGAGCACGAACCCGTCGACGGTGCGCCCCGCGAAGCGCACCCGCAGGCGGGCCCCCGGCACGGCGCGGGTGGCCTCGGACGCCGGCACGCTGTAGTCGAAGGGCCGGTCGAGATGCGGCAGCCACACGTCGACCGCGCACCGGGCGACCGGCAGGTCGATGGTGTCGACCTCGCCCGACCGGGCGGCCGGCGCGTCGGCGGCGGGCAGGATGGGCGCGGACACAGTGCGATGCTAGAGGCCCGGTCCGACAACCCGCCGCTGCCGTCGTCGCTGGTGGGCGGCCGGGGAACCGCCTAACCTGAGCCAGTCCGCCACCCTCGCCTCCCCTCAGGAGTTCGATGCCCAGCGCCCCCGCCGCGGTCGCCGCCACCGGTTCGCTCCTCGCCCGCGGGCGGGCGGGTCTCGCCGTCGAACTCCGGGACGCGCGTGACCGCCTGGTCGCCAGCGATCCCGGCCTGTTCCGGCTTCGACGCGGCGCGGGGGCCCTGCTGGGTGTGGGAAGCACCGCGGTGCTCGAGTCGTGGGTGATGGGACTCACCGGGCTGCACGGCCAGGCGCTCGTGCTGCCGATCATGCTCGGCGCCGTGATGGCGATGGTGAGCGCGACCTCGGTGCGCGAGGTGAGCCGGCGCAGCGTCCTGTGGGTCTGCCTGTGGCTGCCGTTCGTCTCCGCGGTCGGCTTCACCAGCGGCACCCTCGTCCACCCCCGCCCGCTGCTCGCCATCTCGGTGTTCGTGCTCGTCTCGTTCGTCGCCGTGTGGGTGCGCCGCTTCGGCCCCCGCTGGTTCACCCGGGGCTTCGTCATGTGGCAGGGCTACTTCTTCACCCTGTTCATCGGCCCCCCGCTGTCGATGCTGCCGGTGCTGCTCATCTCCGGCCTCGTGAGCGCGGCCTGGGTGGCGTTGCTGCTCGTCACCGTGCTGTACGACCGCCCGGCGGCCCGCCTCCGGCGCACGGTCAGCGCGCTCCGGGCGAGACTGCGGGCGGCCATCGCCGGCTGTCTGGAACTCATCGAGACCCCCGGCTCCCAGCGGGCGGAGCGACGGTTGCGCGCCGAACTCGTCCGCACCTCGGCCGTGGCCCTGATGTTCGACGCCCAGCTGGGCAACGAGGGCGCCCTGCCGGCGCGGCTGTCGGCGAGCAGGCTGCGGCGTTGGCTGATGGACCTCGAGATCGGCCTCGAGGACGTCGCGGGCGGCACCCTCGAACTCACCCGCCGCCCGGTGCCCGGCCCCACCACCCCGGCGTCCCTCGTGCCCGTGCCCCCGACCGTGGACGCCGGCACGCTCGGCGAGCTGCGCACCGCCCTCCGGGTGCTCGGCTGGGGCGATCTGGACGCCGCCCGCGTCCTGCTCGAGCGCCTCCCCGACGAC
>JAJYQH010000167.1 GCA_021794705.1 Actinomycetes bacterium
CGTCATGACGCCCGCGGCCATCCGCACGGAGCACCTCGGCAAGCGCTTCGGGGGCACGGCCGCCCTCGAGGACCTCACGCTCGACGTCGCCGAGGGGGAGATCTTCGGGTTCCTCGGCCCCAACGGCGCCGGGAAGTCCACGACCATTCGGCTGCTCCTCGGCATCATCAGACCGACCACGGGGAGGGGGTGGCTGGGCGGCGTCCCGATTGCCGACGTGCTGCACGCGCACCGCCTCGTCGGATACGTGCCGGGCGACGTGGCCCTGTGGCCGCGGCTCACCGGACTCGAGACGCTCGAGTTGCTCGGCGCCATGGCCGGTGGCGTCGACGAGACGTACCGGAACGAACTCGTCGACCGCTTCGACCTCGATCCGTCGAGGCGGGTACGCGCCTACTCGAAGGGGAACCGGCAGAAGGTGGCTCTGGTTGCCGCGTTCATGGGCCGCGCTCGCATCCTCCTGCTGGACGAGCCTACGGCGGGCCTGGATCCTTTGATGGAGGCCGAGTTCCAGGCCCTGGTGCGCGAGACCGCCGCCGAGGGGAGGACGGTCTTCCTCTCCTCGCACCTGCTGGACGAGGTGGAGGACCTGTGCGACCGCGTCGCGATCCTGCGCGAGGGGCGGCTCGTGGAGATGGCGACCCTCGAGCAGCTCCGGGCGCTCAGCACGACCGTGTTCGAGGTGGACCTGGCGGGGGCGACGCCGTCCTTCGCGGATCTGCCCGAAGTCGTCGCCATCGAACCGACCCGCGGCGGGGTGCGGCTGTCGGTGACGGGCGAGCCGACGGAGGTGGTGGCGCGCCTCGCCGCCGCCGGCGTCCGCCGCCTGCACAGCCGTGCGCCCAGCCTGGAGCAGATCTTCCTCACGTACTACGACACCCGGAGCTCGCAGCGGCAGGCCGTGGCCGCGGCGCACGGCCGGTTGGTGCGGGCCGAACCGGGCGGCGATGAGGAGCGCCGATGACCGACGGCCCACGCCCTCGCCCCTCGCGCGGCGGCCCGCCCCTCCTGGGCGTTCTCCGGCTCTACGCGCACTTCACGTGGCGCACGAGCGCTCTGCTCGCTCTGCTCGTCGTCGGCTACATCGCCCTGGAGGTCGCGAGTTTCCGCACCGCCTACCCCGACGGGGTCTCGCCCGTGCAGTTCGAGATCTTCAAGGACAATCCGGCGGTCCGCCTGCTCAACGGGGCGCCCGCTGCCCTCGACAGTGCGGGTGGCTTCACCGTCTGGGACGCCGGGTGGCTCATGCAGATCGTGCTCGCCGTCTGGGCGGTGCTCACGACGGGCCGTCTGCTGCGCGGGGAGGAGGACGTCGACCGGGTGGACCTCGTGCTGGCCACCCCGGTGCGCCCGTCGGCGGTGTCCGGGGTGGTCATGGCGGTGCTGACCGTCGAATCGCTCCTCGTCGGCCTCGCGGCCGCCGCGGCGCTGGGCCTGTCGGGGCAGTCATGGCGGGGGGCCGCGCTCTTCGGGATCGGGCTCGCGGCCGTGGGGTGCACCTTCGCGGCGGTGACGGCGGTCGTCACACAGCTCGTCGATGTGCGTCGCCGGGTGGTCGCAGTGGGCATGGGGCTGTTGGGCGCTGCCTACGTCGTCCGGATGGTGGGCAACAGCGCCGATTCCCGCCTCTGGCTGAGGTGGCTCACCCCCATGGGGTGGGTGGACGAACTGGGTCCCTTCGGCGCCGACGATGCGGCGGTGCTGATCCCGATCATGGTGGTGCCCACGGGGTTGGCGCTCGTCGGCGTCCGCCTGCGCGAGGAGCGGGACGCCGGGAGCGCTCTGCTCGCGCCCGAGTCCTCGGGCAGATCCCGGCTGCGACTCTTGTCCAGCCCCCTGGCGTTCGCGTGGCGCACCAGCCGGGGCTCCCTGGCCGGATGGACTGCCGCCCTCGTCGCCTTCGCCATGGTCATGGGTGCGCTGGTGGGCACGATGATCGACTGGATCGCCGGGGACGAGGGCTACCGGCAGATCCTTGCGACCATGGGCCTGGACGAGGCCCTCACCATCAAGGGATTCGTCGCCTTCCTCGCCTTCGCCTTCAGCCTGGCGATCGGCGTCCACATCGCCTTCCGGGTGGGGGCCGCCCGCATCGAGGAGGAGAGTGGCCGGCTGGACGCCGTGCTGGCCCGGCCGGTCGGGCGGCTGCGCTGGCTCGGTGGCCACGTGCTGCTGGTGGCCGCGAGTGCGCTGGGTCTCACCGCGGTGGTCGGGGTCTCGATGTGGGCGGGTGCCCGGCTGGCGGGGTCGAGCGCTCTCACCCTGTCGGACACGCTGAGGTCGAGCCTCAACACCCTCCCCGTTGTGGCGCTCGTGGGAGGGCTGTCGGTGGCGCTGTTCGGGCTGCTGCCACGACCCACCGTCGCGGTGCCGACGACCCTCGCGCCGGCCGGCTTCGTCCTCTACCTGCTCGGGCCGGCCCTCGAGTGGCCGCCATGGGCCCTCGACCTCTCACCGTTCACCCACCTCGCGATGGTGCCGGCCGAGCCCTGGCACGTCACCGGCGCCGTGGTCATGACCGGGCTCGCCGTGGGTCTGGTGGCGGTAGGCGCCCTGGGCTTCCGGGTGCGCGACATCTCCTCGGGATAGCGGCTCGGCAGGACGGGCTCGGTGCCACCATGAGGAAGGTGACCGAGATGACGCTGGCATGGGACGTGGTGACCATCGACAAGCCGGACGACGTGAACGTCGTGATCGGCCAGGCGCACTTCATCAAGACCGTCGACGACCTGCACGAGGCGCTCGTGGGGGTCGGGCCGTCGCTGCGGTTCGGCGTCGCCTTCTGTGAGGCGTCGGGCCCGCGGCTGGTGCGGCACTCCGGCAACGACGAAGAACTGGTAGACATCGCTACCCGCAACGCCTCGGCGGTCGGCGCCGGCCACACGTTCGTCATCGTCCTCCGCGAGGGGTTCCCGCTCAACGTGCTCAACCCGGTGAAGGCGGTGGCCGAGGTCTGCACCGTCTTCTGCGCGACG
>JAJYQH010000363.1 GCA_021794705.1 Actinomycetes bacterium
GGCCTCCAGCGGGCGGTACAGGCGGCCGGGTACGTGTGCTTCGTCGTCGAGACCTCCAGCACGAGCGACGCCGGGAAGTCGGCGGTCGAGAACCTCGTGCGACAGGGCGTCGCCGGGCTCATCTACGCCACACCCGGCGCGTTTCCGCTGCGGGCGGTCGAGACGTCCCAGGACACCCCCACCGTCTTCGTCAACTGCTGGCCCACCAACCTCGACGACGCCGTCATCGTGCTCGCCGACGAATACCAGGGCGGACGCGACGCCGCGGCCGCGGCGTTCGCCCTCGGCCACCGCCACGTCGTGTTCCTGGGCGGACCCTGGGGCGACTACGCGTGCCGCGAGCGTGAGCGGGGGATGGTGGACGCCGCCATCGAGGCCGGTGTCGACCCCGCCACCATCCGCCGCGAGTACGGCACCTACCAGGTGTCGTCGGGCCACGATCTGGCTCTCAAGGTGCTGGCCGAGGAGACGCCCACCGCGCTGATCTGCGGCAACGACCGGATGGCGGTCGGGGCGCTGCTCGCCGTCCATTCGATGGGCCTCGACTGCCCCCGAGACGTGAGCATCGTCGGCTTCGACGATCAGCCCGACCTGGCCGACCAGCTCAGCCCACCCCTGACGACCGTGGCGCTCCCCCACCTGGAGATGGGCCAGCTCGCCGGCGCGCTCCTCCTCGAGGGACAGGCGCCCCGCGGACGCCACCTGGTCCCGTGCCGCTACATCGGGCGCGGCTCACTCGCCGCCCCCCGGGCCGTGGAGACCCGATGACTCACATCGCACCCCACTTCCGGCCGGCCGGCGGCCACGTCGGCGACGTCATCCCGTTCGCGCACGACGGCGAGGTGTGGCTCTACTACCTGCTCGATGAGCGTCGCGGCGTCCCGCCCGAGCAGCGGCCGACGGGGATGCCCTGGGCGGCGGTGACCACTCGCGATTTCGCGCACTTCACCGATCGGGGGATCGTGCTGCCCTCGGGAGGCCGCGGATCGGCCGACTTCGACTGCTACACGGGCAGCGTGGTCGCCGACGACGACGGGCGGCTGCACCTGTTCTACACCGGGCACAACCCCGAGATCCGGACGCCGGCGGGCGATATCCAGGTGGTCTGCCACGCGACGTCCGACGGCGATCCGGGGTCGTGGACGAAGCACCCGGAGTGGACCTTCGGCGCCCTCGACGGCTACCTGCCCGAGGACTGGCGCGACCCGTTCGTGTTCCGCACGGCCCCCGGTGAGCCGTGGCAGATGCTGCTCGCCGCCCGGCGGGCCGGTCGACCGGCGCGCCGCTCGGGCGTCGTCGCACGGCTGGTCTCCGACGACCTCGTGCACTGGCGCGACGCGCCCCCGCTGTGGGACCCGCACCGGTTCATCACCCAGGAGTGTCCCGACCTCTTCCGGTGGGGACGGTGGTGGTACCTCGTCTACTCGGAGTTCTCCGACTCCTTCCAGACGAGGTACCGGATCGCCGAGTCCCCGGAGGGCCCCTGGCTGGCGCCCGAGCAGGACACCATCGACGGCCGCGCGTTCTACGCGGCCAAGAGCGTCGCCGTCGGGGACGCGCGGTACGTCATCGGCTGGATCGCGACCAAACAGGGTGATCGGGACGACGGCGCCTGGCAGTGGGCCGGGGACATGGCCGTACTGCAGGCCCACCAGCGTGCCGACGGGTCGCTCGGCTTCGGCCTCCCCGACCAGGTCCGGGCGCTGTACCCGCCGGCGCCGGGGCCTGCGGAGTTCGAGCCGCTCGACGGGGCCCACCGGCGTCCGGGCTCAGGGGCGGGCGACCGGTACGCCGCGTGGATGGGCCCGGAGGTGGCGGCGGAGGCCCTGCTCACCGTCGACCTCGACATCCATGCGGGCACCCGGGCGTGCGGCGTCCTGCTGCGCTCGTCGGACGACGGCGAGGACGCGTACGCCCTCCGCCTCGAGCCGCCGCGGAACCGGGTGGTGCTCGACCGGTGGCCGCGGCGGGCCACCGGACCCGAGCAGTGGCAGGTGAGCGGGGACGTTCCGCACGCGGTCGAGCTGGAGCGTCCGGTGGCGCTTCCACCTGGGCGGCACCGGCTCGAGATCCACCTCGACGGCACCCTGTGCGTCGCCGTCGTTGACGGCGGGGTGGCGCTCAGCGCCCGGCTCTACGACCGGGCCGCCGGCCGGGTGGGGCTGTTCGCCCTCGACGGCGGGTTCGACCTCGTCTCGTTCGAGCTGGGGGTGCCGCGGCGCACCGACCCGAGCCCCGCCCGATCTGCCCGCCCCGATCGTGCGGCTGGCGATTTCGACGGTGTTGCTGGCGACTTCTGCTGATTCCGCGTCGAAAACGCCAGCAAGAGCAGAGATCGCCAGCCGCTCAGTGCCCGTCCGGACGGGCCCGGACGACGGCCACCCCCAGCCGCGGCACCTCGGACACGAGCCGATGCTCCACGAGCTCGGCCACCTCGTGCGCCGCGCCGACGGACGCCGCCGGGTCGACTCTCACCTCGGTGTCGGCGTGCAGGATGTGTCCGATCCACCGCATCCGCAACCACTCGACGTCGCGGACGCCGGGAACTCCGGCCGCGATGACCCGGGCCTGATCGACCAGGCCGGGCTCGACGGCGTCCATCAGCCGGTGCAGGACGTCGCGCCCGGCCGTCCTCAGGATGAACAGGATTGCGACCGTGATGGCGAGGCCGATGACGGGATCGGCCCAGGTGAAGCCGATCGCCACGCCGGCAGCCCCGACGACGACGGCCAGCGAGGTGAGCCCGTCGATGCGGGCGTGGTGCCCGTCGGCGACGAGCGCGGCCGACCCGATCGCCCGCCCCTCGCGGATCCGGAACACGGCGACCGCCTCGTTGCCGAGGAAGCCGATGATGCCCGCCAGGGCCACCCAGAGCAGGTTGCGGACGGGCGCCGGGTGCAGCAGCCGGTCGACCGCCTCCCAGCCCGCGACGACGGCCGAGAGCGCGATCATCGCAATGACGAACA
>JAJYQH010000383.1 GCA_021794705.1 Actinomycetes bacterium
CGGGAACAGCTGGAGCAGGAACGGCTGGAGCAGGAACGGCTGGAGCAGGAACGGCTGGAGCACGAGCGACTGGAGAAGGAGCGGATGATGGCCGAGGAAGCGGAACGGCAGCGGCTGGAGGCGGAGCGGTTCGAGGCCGTCGAGCCCGAGCAGCCGCACGTCGACTACGAGCGGGCGGAGTCCGAGGCGCTGTGGGCCGCGCAGGCCGAGCAGGAGCGCGAGCCGGGGGCTAAGTCGAGCGACGAGAAGCTGCTCGCCGCACCCGAGATCGAGCGGGACGCCGAGCAGCGCGAGCGGGAGGCCGCCGAGGAGGCCGAGCGCGAGCGGATCGAGGCCGACCGCGTCCGGGCCGAGGAGGCGGCGCGCCAGCCCGCCGTCAGCGAGACCCTCGCGGAGGAGGAACTGCAGCGCGAGCGGGCCTCGCAGGAGTACGCGGCCGAGCAGGAGCGGCTCCGTCTGGAGGCCGAAGGGGAGCCGACGCCCGACGCCCAGCCCGCGCCGACGGGGTCGGAGCCCACCGAACCGGTGTTGGCCGTGCCCGGGCCCACGGAGGCGGCGTTCGCGGTGCCGGTGCCCACGGAACCGGTGCCCACCGAACCGGTGCCGACCGGACCGGAGGCCGCCGAGTACGAGCGCGCGCAGTTCGAGGTGGCCGCGGCCGAGCAGCACGAGGCACACCCCGCCGACAAGCCCACCGACGACCCCGTCCTCGATCGCTACCGGGCGGCCCAGGCCGAGTACGCCCGCGTCCGCTCCCAGGGGGGACGCCGGGCCGCTCGCGACGCCGCGGGGGAGGTCGTCGACGCGCTGCGTCCGCTGCTTGCCCGCGATCGCGACGCCTGGGTGCAGACGATGATCGCCTCGCTCAACGACCTGGCCATGTCGCGGCGCGCCATGGCCGACCTGTGGGGCGCCCGGGCGGCGTCCAAGGAGGCGCGCGACCTCGAGGGCCGGTGAGCGGTGGGCGTCCGGCCCTAGGGTGTGCGCTATGACCGTGGTGCAGGCCCTCATCGACAAGGGCGTCCGGATCGTCCACCCCGAATCGGTGGAGATCGCCGACGACGTCGACCCGGGGCGCATCAGCGGCGACGGCGTCGTGATCCACGCCGGGTGCCGGGTCCGGGGGGCGTCCACGGTGCTGAGCGCGGGGGTCGAGCTCGGGTCCGAGGGCCCGGTGACGCTCGAGAACTGCCGGCTGGGGCCCGGGGTCGCCCTCAAGGGCGGCTACGCGGCCAAGGCGGTGTTCCTCGAGGGCGCGAACCTCGGTCTCGGGCACCACGTCCGCGAGGGCACGATCCTCGAGGAGGAGGCCAACGGGGCGCACACCGTCGGGCTCAAGCAGACGATCCTGTTCCCGTTCGTCACGCTCGGCAGCCTCATCAACTTCTGCGACCTGCTCATGGCCGGTGGCACCAGCCGCAGCGACCACAGCGAGGTCGGCTCCTCCTACATCCACTTCAACTTCACCCCGTCGGGCGACAAGACCACCCCGTCGCTGTTCGGGGACGTGCCCCGCGGGGTCCTGCTCCGCGAGCGGCCGATCTTCCTCGGCGGCCAGGGCGGCGCGGTCGGGCCGGTGCGGGTGGCCTACGGGACGGTGGTCGGCGCGGGGTCGATCGTCCGCGACGACATCACCACCGAGAACGAGCTCCACCTCGTGGCACCACCGGCCACGATGTCGCGGCCGCTGGACGCCCGCGGCTACCCGAAGCTGCTGCCGATGCTCGCGAAGAACCTCGGCTACCTCGCCAACCTGGAGGCGCTCGAGGCCTGGTACCGGCAGGCACGCGCGCCGTTCTTCGCCGCGCAGCCCCTCGGCGACCTCATGCTCGAGGGCGCGCTGGCCGCGCTGGCCTCCGCCCGCGCCGAGCGTCTCGCCCGACTGGACAAGCTCCGGGGGAAGCTCGATCCCGCCGATCCGCGGCACGCACCGGTCATCGAGGCGCTGCCCGCGCTGCTCGGGTTGTTCGGGGCCGGGACGCCGGCGGCGTCCGCGGGGCCGCTCGAGCCCCTCGTGAGCCGTGCCGGGTCGGCGTCCTATGTCGCGGCCGTCAAGGGCCTCACCGGCGCCGAGGCCGCGCCCATCACCGGCTGGCTGCAGGGGCTGATCGACGAGCGGACCGCCGAGGCGGCCCGGGTCCTGCCCGCGCTCGGCTGAGCTGGGACGTGATCCCTCCCGATCGCCGGTCGGGACGGGGTTTGAAAGCGGTGGCGACCTCCGCGGTCGCCCCGCCACCGGGGAACGGGAGGAGTCCGGCGTCCGGGGGTTGTGGCGGTAGCGTTGGCAGCCCCCGATCCGAGGAGCGCGCGTGTCGATCACCCTGGCGAACCTGCCCAGGCTCGCGGACCTGCCCAAGCTGCCGAAGCTGCCGTTCGGGAGCGAGGAGCCGCTCGATCCCACGGCCGGTCGCGGCAAGGTCGCGTTGGTCACCGGGGCGTCCTCGGGCATCGGCGGCGCCACGGCCCTCGAACTGGCCAAGCTGGGCTTCAAGGTCTACGCGGCGGCCCGGCGGGTGGAGCGGATGGAGACCCTCGCCAATCTCGGCGTCTCGGTGCTGCGGATGGACCTCACCGACGACCGGTCGATGGTCGTCGGCGTCCGGACGCTGCTCGACGAGGCGCAGCGCATCGACGTGCTGGTGAACAACGCGGGCTACGGGTCGTACGGCGCCGTTGAGACGGTGCCGATGGACGAGGCCCGGCGGCAGTTCGAGGTCAATGTCTTCGGCCTTGCCCGGCTGGTTCAGCTGGTGACGCCCACGATGCGCGAGCAGGGATCGGGCCGGATCATCAACGTGTCGAGCATCGGCGGCAAGATCTACGAGCCGCTCGCCGCCTGGTACCACGCGACGAAGTTCGCCGTGGAGGGCCTGTCGGACAGTCTGCGCCTCGAGCTCGCGCCGTTCGGCATCGACGTCGTCATCATCGAGCCCGGCCTCATCGACACCGAGTGGACGCCGATCGCCCGCAAGAGCCTCGTCGAGCGCAGCAAGGGCACCCCCTACGAGGGGCGCGCCCGCCGTCTGGCGGCCATGCTGCGCCGGGTCGAGGGCCCCAGGTTCTCGAGTTCCCCAGAGCTCGTGGGCCGCCGCATCGCCCTCGCCGCCACCACCGCCAACCCGCGCACCCGCTACCCCGTGGGGGCGGGGGCCGGGACGGTGACGCGCGCCCGGCGGATGCTTCCCGACCGGGCCCTCGACGCCATCGTCAGCCAGCTGTGAGGCGGACGCCGTGAGCGAGGAACTGGTCGCGCTCTACGACGAGTCCGGTGAGGTCGTCGGCAGCGTGCCACGCTCCCGGATGCGCGCTGAGAACCTCCGCCACGCCGCCACTGGCGTCCTCGTCCGCACCAGTGCCGGCCTGATCTACGTGCACCGGCGCACCGAGACCAAGGACGTCTACCCGGGCCGCTACGACTTCACCGCCGGCGGCGTCCTCGTCGCGGGGGAGACGCCGGACGAGGCCGCGGTGCGGGAGCTCGACGAGGAACTGGGGGTGTCCGGCGTCCCGGTGGTCCGGGTGGGACGGGGCGAGTACGCCGACGAGCACACCCGGTTCTGGGCCTACCTCTACGAGGCGACGTGGGACGGGGAGGTGCGCCACCAACCCGAGGAGGTCGCCTGGGGAGCCTGGTGGACGCCGCACGAGCTCGCCGAGCGGGTGGCGGCCGACCCCGGGGCCTTCATGCCCGACAGCGTCGCTCTGTGGGCCGATCGCCTGTCCCGCTGGAGGGAGGCTTCCGCCCCTCAGCCCCCGGAATCCTGATCGCCGCCCGGTCGCACGAACTGTCGTACGAGGACGACACCGGCCGCCAGCCCCACGATCCCGAGGGCGACGAGGTCGGCGTGGGCCCCGACGCGGGCGACCGCGTCCTGGAGGCCGGCCTCGGCATCCACGCTGAGGAAGCCGCCTCCCACCAGGATGCCGCCCCGGTCGGCGAGGAAGAGCACGCCCACCAGGACTACCAACCCACCGCCGATGAGCGAGGTCGAATTCAGCGTCCTGCCCCCGACCGTCACCGGACGCCCGCGCAACAGGCGCCGATCGCCGAGGCGCAGCCGCTGCCAGAGCAGGGCCAGGACGACCAGCGGTGCAGCCATCCCGAGGGCGTAGACGGCCAGCAACGACCCACCGCGGAGCGGGCTGCCCGTGGTGGCCGCGACGGTGAGGACGGCGCCGAGGATGGGGCCCGTGCAGAAGCCGGTGAGACCGGACGCCGCGCCCAGGGCTACCACCGCGAGGGTCGACGTGCCGGCGTCCCGGCGGAGTCGATCGGTTCCGGGGAGACCGAAGCCGACCCCGAGTGCCTGCAGGATGCCCAGCACCACGAGCAGCGCACCGGCGGCGACGAACAGGGCCTCCCGGTGCATGTACACGAGCATGCTGAAGGCGCCGCTCCCGAGGCCCAGCGGCACCAGTGTCGCCGCGAGTCCCAGGTAGAACGCGCCCGTGCGTCGGAGGAGGCGTCCCGGGGAGGGGAAGGCGTACGCGAAGAACGACGGCAGCAGGAACGCGCTGCAGGGACTGGCCAGGGCGAGCACGCCGCCGAGGAAGGCGACGACGTAGCCGACGCTCACTTCGCCGCCGCGGCCGCTTGCTGGATCATGGCGACGAACGTCGCCGTCGGTTGCGCGCCCAGCACGGGCTGGCCGTTGATGAGGAAGGCGGGCGTGCCCGTGATCCCGAGCGCGACGCCTTCACTGAGGTCCGCCTGCACCTTGTCGGCGCCCCGGTTCGCCTTCACGTCCGCGTCGTAGCGGGCCAGGTCGAGTCCCGCGGCGGCCGCGTACTCGCGCAGATGAGCCGCGGAGAGGTCGCCGTGGTTGACCCGGTGCTCGTGCGCGTAGACGAGGTCGTGGAACTGCCAGAACCTCCCCTGGGCGGCGGCGGCGCGCCCCGCGACGGCCGCGAGCTCGGACTCCTTGCCGAGGTAGGGGAAGTCGCGCCACTCGATTCGCAGCACCCCGGCGTCCACGAACTGCTTGACCAGCGTCGGCTCGGTCTCTCGGGCGAAGTGGCCGCAGAACGGGCACTGGAAGTCGGACCAGACGACCATGACGACGGGGGCCTTGACGTTGCCCAGCGCGTACGGGTCGCCGGGAATCCGACGCGCCTCGTCGGGGAACGGCGCGGAGGAGGGCGCGGAGGGGTCGGCAGGCGTCGCCGGCGCGCCGGAGTTCGAGGAGGCTGCGGCGTTGACGGCGGTGCCCGAGGAGGTCGAACCGCGGCCGGCGGACAGGTATCCGAGGACGATGACAAGGACGAGAACGGCCGCCGAGGCGATGATCTTCACCTGGCGGGCCTTGTCGCGTTGTGGGGCCATGCCCCCGAGGGTATCGGTTCCACCCAAGTTCGGGTCGCGGGATCCGGACGGTTCCACCCTCCGCCGTGAATTCCGGAGGCGGGCGCGGGAAGGTCGCGACCTGACGCCGCTGGAAGTGCCGCCCGCTTCGTCCGGCCCGGCTCTGCGAAACGTGCATCCCCTGCCACACGAGCCTCTCCCGGGCCGAGGCGTGGCGGCGGGGGTGAATTTCGCAGTGGGGCCGGGAGTCGCGCCCGCCAAGGGCCCCTCGTCGAGGAGCGCGCCGGGTCCGCCGGGCTTTAGGGTGGAGGTCATGGATCACATCGAGGTCATCCGCGCGGAGTCGCAGCGCTTCGCCCAGGTGCTCGCGGACGCCGCCCCCGACGCCCCGTCGCCCACCTGTCCCGACTGGACGGTGTCCGACCTGCTGTGGCACCTCGTCGAGGTCCACGACTTCTGGGCCGGCATTCTCGAGACCGGCGCCCTCACCGACGAGCAGATGCAGGCGGTCGAGGAGGCCAAGCCCCAGCGCCCGGAGACGGTCGAGGAGACCCTCGCGCTGCGCGAGCGGGCCACCGCGCGGCTGTGCCACCAGCTCGCCGTGCACGGGGACGCCGAGCCCCGCTGGACCTGGTGGCCGCCCGACCAGACCGTCGGCTTCACCCGGCGGATGCAGGTGTGCGAGGCGACGATGCACCGCGTCGACGCGGAACTGGCCGCGGGCGTGCGTCGCACGGCGATCGGCCGCGAGGCGGCGGTCGCCCTCGTCGACCAGTGCGTCGACGTCATGTGGGGCTGGGTCCCGGAGTGGGCCCGCCAGGACATCCACGGGGTCGTCGAGCTCCGCGCCGCCGACACGGGCCAGCGCTGGCTGATGGAGATCGGACGCTGGAGCGGCGTCGGCCCCGAGTCGGGCCGGGAGTTCGACCTGCCGTTCGGTCGCCGTGCACAGCCGGACGCCGCGGCGTCCGCCATGGCGGTGGCCCCGGTCGTCGACCTCGCCCTGTGGGCGTGGAAACGCGGCGGGGTCGTGCAGCGCGCCGGTGGCAAGGACCTCGTCGCCTCCCTCGACGCGCTGGTCGCCACCGGCATCCAGTAGCCACCCAGCGGGCGTCCGGGCGGCCGCCGAGCGGTGAGAGGATGGACGGCGTTGCCCGTCCGCCGTCGTGAGGAGAATCCGTGTCCCGCCGCCCGCTCATCGCCATCAGCACGAGCCGCACCCGCGTCGACAACGCCCACATCGCCCAGTACCCCCTCAACTACGTGGGTGACGACTATCCCCAGGCCGTGCTCAAGGCCGGCGGGACGCCGATGCTGCTGGCGCTGCACGACCCCGACGTCTACCCGGGCGTGCTGGCCGAGCAGCTGGAGCACGTCGACGGCGTCGTGCTGTCGGGTGGCATGGACGTGAGCCCCCTGCTGTACGGGGAACAGCCGCACCCCCGTCTGGAGGCCACCCTCCCCGAGCGGGACCGGTATGAGCTCGCTCTCATCGCCGAGGCGCGCCGCCGGGAGCTCCCGGTGCTCGCGATCTGCCGGGGCGTCCAGATCCTCAACGTCGCCTACGGCGGCACCCTCTACCAGGACCTGCCGAGCCAGCGCCCCGACGCCATTCAGCATGTCCAGTGGTCGCTCCGCGACCAGGTGAGCCACGACGTCACGGTGGTCGAGGGCTCCCGGTTGGCCGGCCTGGTGGGGGACGCCGACCCCCTGCGGGTCACGTCGTTCCACCACCAGGGGATCAAGGACGTCGGCGATGGGCTGCGGGTGGTGGCGGTCTCCCCCGACGGGCTGGCCGAGGGCCTGGAGGCCGAGGACCATCCGTGGATCGTGGGCATCCAGTGGCACCCCGAGATGAGCCACACCGCCGATGCCGCCTCGATGGACGTCTTCCGCGGGTTCGTCGCCCGCTGTCAGCCGGCGGCCTGAGCGCCTGACAGCAGCCGCTCCGCCAGTGTCCGTGCGGCCGGGCCCACGTCGTGCCCGAGCCGTAGGACGCCGGTGAGCTCGTCCTGGAACCGGCCCCCCGCGACGAGGAGCACCGACGGCCGGGCCGCCGCCACGGCGTCCACCAGCCGCTGACTCGCCTCGACGTCCTCGCTTTGGGGTACGGAGGTGACGAGGCAGGTGGCCCGCGCGGAGCCGATCGCGCTGATGACGTCGGCCTCGGGCACGTCACCGCCGACGAAGCGCACGTCGAGTCCCCGGCGCTGGGCGGCCACGGCGAAACTCAGCAGGCCGAGGTCGTGCTGGATGCCCGACGCCTGCGCCACGACGACGCGCGGTGCACCCGGCCGGAGCGGGGTGAGGTCGAGGGCCGCCAGCAGCCGGGCCCGAATCGCCTGGCTGGCGAAGTGCTCGCCGGCGACGTCGAGCGTGCCGGACGCCCAGGCGGTGCCGAGGTCCTCGAGCGCCCAGCGCAGCCAGCCGTCGACCACCTCTTCGAAACTCCCGGTCGAGAACGCCCGCTCGAGCTCGGCCCGGACGCCGGCGGCGTCCAGTGCGCCGGCGGCATCGACGAGGACCTGCCCGGCCTGTCCCGAAGCGGGTGGCTGGGGTGGCGGCAGGAAGGAGGGCGCCTCCTCGGCCCGCACCCGCTCGGCGGCCTGGTTGGCGGCGACGCCCTGCCGGACGAACTCGGCCATCCGGGCGACGGCCCGCAGGTCGCGGTCGGAGTACACGCGGTAGCCGCCGGGGGAGCGCAGGGGCGCGACGACGGCGTACCGGCGTTCCCATGCGCGGATGGTGGTCGCCGGGACGCCGGTGCGGGCGGCCACGGTCTTGATCGTGTACATCGGGGCCTAGGGTCTCATACCCGGGCGGCGTCCCCCGACCACAGGGCGCTGCCGACCCCTGGACGTATGTGCAAGGTTTGTGCGAAGATGTCACAAACCCTATACGCCGCCGTCTGACAGGGGCTGTCGCAAGCTGCCCCCTGGTGGTTAGGCTACGGAGAGGGCGATGGCGAGTCGCGGCCGGCGGGGTGGCCGGGTTTGACGCGCATCCACGGATCCCTTCGACGATCGCCCCGGTCGCCGGTCCTTCCCTGCCACGGCCCTGCATGAGCATGCTCGAACCACCGCGCCTCGGGGGGTGCGGGGAGATGGAGTGGCAGTGACGACGATCCATGAGCCTGTGTGCCTGCGCCGTCCGACGCTGCACCACGCCTGTCCGCTGGCGGCCGGTGCGAGGGTCGCGCTCGGCTACGCCTTCCGGCGGGCCGGGTCGGCCGCGGTGCTGCCCGACGGCCGTCACCTCGGCGCGCCGGGCGTGGCCCCCTCGATCGAGTTCGTCGACGCCGACGCCGCGTTCGAGCGGATGGGACACCAGCCCGCCATCGGCGTCGGGGAGGCCTACATGGCGGGTGACTGGCGGGTGACGCCGGGGGCCGACCTCGCCGAGGCGATGGTGCCGTTCGCCCGCCACCTGGTCGCCTCCCAGCCGGTGGCCGCCGCGTGGCTGCGCCGGATGGCCAGCACGGCCCAGCCGGGCGCGACCCGCAACACGGTGGGCCAGGCGCGGCGCAACATCGAGGCCCACTACGACCTCGGCAACACCATGTTCGAGAGCTTCCTCGACGACACCCTCACCTACTCCAGCGCCCGCTTCGACTGGCGTCGCTCCCTGTCGGACCAGACCCTCGAGGAGGCGCAGGTGCACAAGATCGAGCTCGCCCTCGACCGCGCCGGCGTCCGGGAGGGCAGCAGCCTGCTCGAGATCGGCACCGGCTGGGGCACGCTGGCGATCCTCGCGGCGCGGCGGGGCGCCCGGGTGACCTCCATCACGATCTCGCCCTCGCAGGCCCAGCTGGCCCGGGAGCGCATCGCGGCAGCCGGCCTGTCGCACCTGGTCGGCGTCGAGCTCCGCGACTATCGAGAGCAGCGGGGGCAGTTCGACGCGGTGGTGAGCATCGAGATGATCGAGGCCGTCGGCGAGGAGTTCTGGCCGGGCTACTTCGCCGCGATCGAGCGCTCGCTCGCCCCCGGCGGCACGGCAGTCCTTCAGGCCATCCTCATGACCGAGGAGCGATTCCGCGCCACCCGCAACTCCTACGGCTGGATCCAGAAGCACGTCTTCCCGGGCGGCCAGATCCCCTCGGTCCGCGCCCTGCAGGACGCCGCGCGGCCCTCCGGCCTCTCGGTGACACCCGTCGACATGTTCGGCCTCGACTACGCCGAGACCCTGCGCCGCTGGCGGCTGCGCTTCCTCCAGAACTGGCCGCAGGTGCGCGACCTGGGTTTCGACGAGGTCTTCGGTCGCCGCTGGGAGTTCTACCTCGCCTACTGCGAGGCCGGCTTCACCGCCGCGGCCATCGACGTCGGCCAACTGGTCCTTCAGCGCGTCGACGCGGCCCGGCCGGACGCCGTCACCGCGTCGGTCGCCGCCGGATGACCGCGCTCGTCTGGCTCCGCCGCGACCTGCGCCGCGCCGACCTGCCCACCCTGGCCGCGGCGCACGAGGCGTCCGGCGGCCCGGTGGCCGTCGCGGTCGTCGTGGACCCGCAGTTCTTCGACGACGCCGGTGCCGCGCGTCAGGCCTGGTTCGCCGCGACCGTCACCGCCCTCCGGGACGGCTTCGACGGGCGCCTCTGCGTGCGCACCGGTGACCCCGTCACCGTGATCCCCGCACTCGTCCGCGAGATCGGCGCCACGTCGGTGCACGTCTCGACCGAGACCGAGGCCGAGGGGGCCGCGCGCGACGACGCCGTGCGCACGGCGCTCGCGGCCCAGGGCGTCGCCTGGGTCGAGACCGGCAGCCCCTACGCGGTCACTCCCGGCCGCGTGCTCAACCGGGCGGGCGAGGGGTTCCAGGTGTTCACCCCCTTCTCGAAGGCGTGGGTCGAGCACGGATGGCGCGCGCCCGCGTCCGAGCCCCCCGACCTGCGGCTGGCCGACGTCCCGAGCGACGAGCGGGCCTGGGAGCGGCTGCGGGACGCGCTGGCGCAGCCCGGCGTCCCCGACCTGCCGGCGGCGGGGGAGGAGGCCGCCCTGGCTCGCTGGCGCTCGTTCCTCGACGAGGGCCTCCCGGCGTACCGTGCCGATCGCGACCGCGCCGACCTCGACGCGACGTCGCGACTGTCGCCCTACCTCGCGCTCGGGGTGGTGCACCCGAGGACGCTGCTCGCCGATCTCGAGGCCCGCGGCGGCGAGTCGGCCGACCGGCTGCGCACCGAGCTGGCGTGGCGCGAGTTCTACGGCGACGTCCTGTTCCGGCATCCCGAGAGTCTGTGGCAAGACCTGCGCCCGGGCTTCGACGGGCTCACCGACTGGGACGACACCGACCTGGTCGAGGCGTGGCGCCAGGGGCGCACGGGCTTCCCCTTCGTGGACGCCGGCATGCGTCAGTTGCTGGCCACCGGCTGGATGCACAACCGGGTGCGGATGGTCGTCGCGAGCTTCCTCACCAAGGACCTGCATGCGCACTGGACCCTCGGCGCGAGGTGGTTCCTCACCCATCTCATCGACGGCGACCTCGCCTCCAACAACCACGGCTGGCAGTGGGTCGCGGGAACGGGCACCGACGCGGCCCCCTACTTCCGGGTCTTCAACCCCGTGCTCCAGGGGCGCCGGTTCGATCCCCGCGGCGATTACGTGCGCCGCTGGGTGCCGGAGTTGGCGCACCTTCCCGGGTCCGCGGTGCACGAGCCCTGGGACGCCGACGGCGGCTACGAGCGCGGCTATCCCCGGCCGATCGTCGACCACGGGGAGGAGCGACGGGTCTCACTCGCGCGCTACTCGGCCCTCACCCGCGGCTGAGCTCGGACAGGGGGTGGCCCCTGGAGCCTGGCACCGAATAGTATGAGATCACCTCTTGTGCGCTGTCCAGGGTTTGTGTAATCTCGGGACAACTGAGGCGCGGGGAATCCTCGGCGGATGGCAGCGACGGCGTCGTCACCTCGGTCCATACGCGACGCTAAGCTTCACGACCCGCACCCTCCGGCTCGACGCACCGGGTCGCATCGAGCCGGGGCCGGCACCAGTCCGAGCCCCCGCAGAACAGTTCCCCGCGCCTCAGTCCCAGCGGCTCCCGCTCCTCGCGAGCGGGAGCCGTCTTGCGTGTCGTCACCCGCGTCGGGCTCGCACCGCGCCCGGGTCCCGCCACGCCGGGCCGCCCGCTCCCGCCCCTGGCGGGGCGCTGCTCCCGCGCCCTTCGGCGTCCTGATGAACCCCACGCACCCGGGGATCGAACCTTCGCCAAGCCCTCTTGTGGAATGTGGAAGGTTTGTGTAATGTCTCGGATCAGGAAGGGCGATCACGGCAGACGCCTTCCACCCCACGTATCGGGAGCCGGCATCCCTCGGGAGTGCCGAGCGAGAGGAGACATCCATGAAGATCCTGCGACTCGTCGCGGCGCTCGTCCTGGCCCTGGCCGGACTGTTCGCCGCGGCAGGCCCGGCCCACGCGGCGGGCAAGGCGACCATCTCGGTGCTGCACGGCATTCCGGGGGCGACGGTCGACGTTTACGCGAACGGCTCGGAGCTGCTCAAGAACTTCACGCCGGGGACGCTCACCGCGCCGATGATGGTCCCGGCGGGCAACTACGACCTCAAGGTGGTCAAGGCCGGGGCGGGCGCGAACGGCACCGCCGTCGTCGAGGCCAAGGGGGTCACGGTGCCGGCCAACGCCAACATCACCGTCGTCGCCCACTTGAGCGCGAGCGGCATGCCGATGCTCACCGCCTTCGCCAACGACACCTCCCCCTCGGCGAAGGGGGCACGGCTCACCGTCCGCCACGTGGCCGCGGCACCCGCGGTCGACGTGCGGGCCAACACGAGCGTCGTCTTCTCCGACCTGGTGAACCCCAACCAGGCGATGACGGACATCGCGCCGATGACCGTGAGCGCCGACGTCGTCCTGCACGGCACCAGCACGGTCGCCATCGGCCCGGCCACCCTGCCGATCAAGGCGGGCATGAACACCATCGTGTACGCATGGGGCAGCGCCGCTGACAAGAACCTCAAGCTCGCCGTCCAGACGGTCGCGCTGCAGGGGGCCCCGATGCCCGCCACGGGTGACGGCGGTTCGGTCTACGTGGGAGGCCAGGGTGCGATCCCGGCCCCGTCCGCCGGGCCGTCCGACAGCTACCTCTACCTCGCCGGCGGTCTGCTCCTGCTGGCCGCGCTGGCCCTGGCTTCCCGCCGGCTCGTCCGCGAACGCGCTTGAGCACGACCGGCCACATCTGAATACCGCCACCTGACGTGGTGGGACGGCTCATCCTCCGGCCGTCCCACCACCGTCGTGTCCGGCGGCAGGATTCGCAGCGTCAACGCCCTCCGCGCCAGGTTCCGGGACAGAGTCGGGGCTGACGCTGCGGTCCGTCTCACCCGCCCCGAGTCAGGATGGTCCGGTGACCTTCACCAAGAGCGAACCGACCCGCCGCGCCGCCGATTGGGAGGCCGCCGGGCTCGACTGGCTCCGCGTCCCCGGCGGCGCCGCGGTCGTCCGGGTGCTCGGCCGGGACGAGCGCACCCTCCACCTCGCCCCGCTCACCTCGGTGGCCCCCACTCCCGCGGCCGCCGACGACTTCGGACGCCGACTCGCCACCACCCACGCCGCGGGGGCGTCGGCGTTCGGCGTGGGGCCGGAGGGCTGGGAGGGGGAGGGACTGCAAGGTCCGGTCGACGACCTGCTCCCGCTGCCGCTCGCACCGTTCGACACGTGGGGCGACATGTACGCGACCCTGCGGGTGGAACCCCTCGTCGAGCGGGCCGGACGCCGGTTCGCCCCCGACCAGCGCGCCGATGTCGCCCGGCTCTGCGAGCGCCTTCGTGGCGGCGACTTCGACACCGGTGAGCGGCCCGCCCGGCTGCACGGCGACCTGTGGAGCGGCAACCTCCTGTGGACGCCGGACGGGTGCGTGCTCATCGACCCGATGGCCCACGCCGGGCACCGCGAG
>JAJYQH010000379.1:0-8887 GCA_021794705.1 Actinomycetes bacterium
CGTCATGGAGCTCAACCGGATCTCCTCGCACCTGGTCGCCATCGGCACCGGCGGGATGGAGATCGGCGCCCTCACCGTGATGACCATCGGGTTCCGCGAGCGGGAGATGATCCTCGACTTCCTCGAGGCGCTCACCGGCCTGCGGATGAACCACGCCTACATCCGTCCCGGAGGGGTAGCCAACGACCTGCCCGAGGACGGCCTCGACCGGTTGCGCGAGCTCATCGCCTGGCTCGACAAGCACCTGCCCGAGTACGCGGCCTTCTGCAACGAGAACCCGATCTTCAAGGGCCGGATGCAGAACGTCGCCACGCTCGACCTGCCCACCGCGATGGCGCTCGGCGTGTCCGGGCCGCCGCTGCGCTCGTTGAACTACCCGTGGGACCTGCGCAAGACCCAGCCCTACTGCGGCTACGAGACCTACGACTTCGACGTGTGCACCTACGACAGTCCCGACGCCTACGGACGCTTCCGGGTGCGGCTCGCCGAGATGTGGGAGTCGCTGAAGATCGTCCGGCAGGTGGCCGAGCGGCTGGAGCAGTCCGCCGGACAGCCGGTCATGGTCGACGACCCGAAGATCGGTTGGCCCGCCCAGCTGTCCCTCGGCGCCGACGGGCAGGGCAACAGCAACGAGCACATCAAGCACATCATGGGCGAGTCGATGGAGGCGCTGATCCATCACTTCAAGCTCGTCACCGAGGGCTTCAAGGTGCCCACCGGGCAGGTGTACGTGGCGATCGAGAGCCCCAAGGGCGAGCTCGGCTGCCACCTCGTGTCCGACGGCGGCACCCGTCCCTACCGGGCACACTTCCGCGATCCCGGGTTCAACCACCTGCAGTCCGCCCCGGTGATGTCCGAGGGCGGCATGCTCTCCGACGTCGTGGTGGCGGTCGCTTCGCTCGATCCAGTCCTTGGAGGTGTTGACCGGTGAGCGGTCACGAGTTCACGAGCTTCTTCCCGACCTCGGGCGGGGTCGACATGGACGACCAGTCGACCAACATCGACGAGAAGACGGTCGAGGAGCTCGCCCAGCTGGCCGCCCGCTACCCGCAGCCGCGGTCGGCGCTCCTGCCGATGCTGCACCTCGTCCAGTCGGTCGACGGCCGGGTCTCGCCGCGGGGCATCGAGGTGTGCGCCGACCTGCTCGGCATCAGCACCGCGCAGGTGAGCGGGGTGGCCACCTTCTACACGATGTACCGGCGGCGTCCGGGCGGCACCCACCACATCGGGGTCTGCACCACCGCGCTGTGCGCCGTCATGGGCGGCGACATCCTGCTCGAGCACTGCGAGCACAAGCTCGGCATCCACGAGGGCGAGACGACCGCCGACGGCAGCATCAGCCTCGAGCGCATCGAGTGCAACGCGGCCTGCGACTTCGCGCCGATCATGACCGTCAACTGGGAGTTCATGGACAACATGACCCCGGCCAAGGCCGACGAGCTCATCGACGAGCTGATCGCGGGCCAGGAGGTCCGCTCCACACGCGGCGCCACCATCACCAGCTGGCGCGAGGCCGAGCGGGTGATCGCCGGGTTCCCCGACGGCCGCGCCGACGAGGGCCCGACGGCGGGGGACGCCTCCCTGCTCGGCCTGCGCATCGCCCAGGACCACGGCTGGCATGCGCCCGACCCGGCCGCGATCGCCGCCCCGGCAGAGGAGGAGTCGAAGTGACCGACCTGCTCACCCCCGTCATGTCGGCCAACTGGGCCGACGAGCGGGCCTGGAAGATCACCAACTACGAGCGCCGCGGCGGCTACCGGGCGCTCCGCAAGGCGCTCGCGATGAGCCCGGCCGACGTCATGGGCGTGGTCAAGGACTCCCAGCTGCGCGGACGCGGGGGAGCGGGCTTCCCCACCGGGATGAAGTGGTCGTTCGTCCCGCAGAACAACCCCAACCCCAAGTACCTCGTCGTCAACGGTGACGAGTCCGAGCCCGGCACGTGCAAGGACATGCCGCTCATGCTCGCCTCGCCGCACACCCTCGTCGAGGGCGTCATCATCAGCTCCTACGCCATCGGCGTGCACACCGCGTTCATCTACATCCGGGGCGAGGTGCTGCACGTCATCCGCCGCGTCCAGCAGGCGGTGCGCGAGGCCTACTCCGCCGGCTACGCCGGAAAGAACATCCTCGGTACCGGCTACGACCTCGAGATCATCGTCCATTCGGGCGCCGGGGCCTACATCTGCGGGGAGGAGACGGCGCTGCTCGACTCCCTCGAGGGACGCCGCGGCCAGCCCCGCCTGCGTCCGCCGTTCCCCGCGGTGGCCGGGTTGTACGCGAGCCCGACCGTGATCAACAACGTCGAGTCGATCAGCTCGGTGCCGGCGATCGTGCTCAACGGCTCCACCTGGTTCGCCTCGATGGGCACCGAGAAGAGCAAGGGCTACACCCTCTATTCGCTGTCCGGCCACGTGCGCAACCCGGGGCAGTTCGAGGCGCCCATGGGCATCACCCTGCGCCAGCTGCTCGAGCTGGCCGGCGGCATCCGCGAGGGGCACGAGCTGAAGTTCTTCACCCCCGGCGGGTCGTCGACGCCGATCCTCACCCCAGACAACCTCGACCTGCCCCTCGACTACGAGTCGATGGCCGGCGCGGGCAGCATGCTCGGCACCAAGGCGCTGCAGTGCTTCGACGAGACCACCTCGGTCGTCCGCACCACGTTGCGGTGGGTGGAGTTCTACAAGCACGAGTCGTGCGGCAAGTGCACGCCGTGCCGTGAGGGCACGTGGTGGCTGGTGCAGATGCTCATGCGCTTCGAGGCGGGCACCGCCGAGGAGGGCGACGTCGAGAAGATGCTCGACATCTGCGACAACATCGGCGGCCGCAGCTTCTGCGCGCTCGCCGACGGCGCGGTGGCCTGTGTCACCAGCGCGGTCAAGCACTTCCGCGAGGAGTTCGAGGCCGGCTACCACACCCCCGCCTGGGAGCTGTTCCCCTATGAGAAGAGCGCGCTGTTCGCAGCGCCGTCGTCGACCGACGGGTCGCGAGTCGCCGTGGAGGCACACGCATGAGTGTTGACACCAGCAAGCCCACCCCGGGCACCGCGGTGGAGCCCAACCCGGAGATGGTGTCGCTCACCATCGACGGGATCGAGGTGAGCGTGCCCAAGGGGACCCTCGTGATCCGGGCGGCCGAGCAACTCGGCATCGCGATCCCGCGGTTCTGCGACCACCCCCTGCTCGACCCGGTCGGCGCCTGCCGCCAGTGCATGGTCGACATCCCGGACGCCGGCAACGGCCGCGGGTTCCCCAAGCCGCAGGCCTCGTGCACCATCGAGGTGGCGCCGGGGATGAAGGTGAACACCCAGCTCAGCTCCCCGGTGGCCCGCAAGGCCCAGGAGGGCATGCTCGAGTTCCTCCTCATCAACCACCCGCTCGACTGCCCGATCTGCGACAAGGGTGGGGAGTGCCCGCTGCAGAACCAGTCGCAGTCGCATGGCTACGGGGAGAGCCGCTACCACGGCCTCAAGCGCACGTTCCCGAAGCCGGTGAGCATCAGCGCCCAGGTGCTGCTCGACCGCGAGCGCTGCGTGCTGTGCGCCCGCTGCACCCGGTTCAGCGAGCAGATCTCCGGCGACCCGTTCATCGCCCTCGTCGAGCGCGGCGCGCTGCAGCAGGTGGGCCTCTACGAGGACCACCCCTACAACTCCTACTTCTCCGGCAACGTCATCCAGATCTGCCCGGTCGGTGCCCTCACCAGCGCCGACTACCGCTTCCAGGCCCGCCCGTTCGACCTCGTGAGCGTCGACTCGAGCTGCGAGCACTGTGCCGCCGGGTGCGCGCTCCGCAGCGACCACCGGCACTACCAGGTGAAGCGCCGCCTCGCCGGCAACGACCCCGCGGTCAACGAGGAGTGGAACTGCGACAAGGGCCGGTTCGCCTTCTACTACGGACGCCAGGACGACCGGGTCACCACCCCGCTCGTCCGGCGCGACGGTGACCTCGTCCCCGTCAGCTGGTACGAGGCGATCGACGCCGCCGTCACCGGGCTGTCCGCGGCCGGCACCTCGGTCGGCGTCCTCACCGGCGGCCGGCTGCTCCAGGAGTCGGCGTACTCGTTCGCCCGCTTCGCCCGCGGCGTCCTCGGCACCAACAACATCGACTGCCGGGCGCGGGCCATCTCCGAGGAGGAGACCTGGTTCCTGTCGTCGCTGGTCGCCGGCCGGGGCCTCGCCGAGTCGGTCACCTACGCCGACCTGCAGCGCGCGGGGGCGGTCGTGCTGGTGAGCTTCGAGCCCGAGGACGAGTCGCCGATCGTCTTCCTGCGGCTGCGCAAGGCCGTCCGGAAGCACAAGACCCGGGTCTTCACGGTCGCTCCGCTGCTGTCGGAGGGCTCCCGCAAGCTGGACGCGACGCTCGTTCCCGCCGCCCAGGGCGACGAGGCCGGCGTCCTCGAGCGGCTCGACCTCGAGCTCGACGCCTCCAGCGTCATCCTCGTGGGGGAGCGGGCCGCCACGTCGGCGGGCACGCTCAGCGCCGTGGCGAGCCTGGCCGAGCGCACCGGCGCCCGGCTCGCGTGGATCCCGCGTCGTGCGGGTGAGGTCGGCGCCATCGACGCCGGCTGCCTCCCGACCGTCCTCCCTGGCGGGCGCCCCGTCTCCCTCGCCGAGGCCCGGGTCGACGTGTCGACCATGTGGGACGGCGTCCAGCTGCCGACCGAAGCGGGACTCGACACCGACGGGATGCTGCGCGCCGCGGCGTCCGGTTCGCTCAAGGCGCTCGTCGTCGCCGGTGTCCAGCCCGAGGACCTGTCCGACCCGGACGCCGCGCTCGCCGCGTTCGAGGAGGTCGGGTTCCTCGTGAGCTTCGAGCAGCGGCTCAGCGCAGTCGCCGAGCGGGCCGACGTCGTCTTCCCCGTCCCGCTGGTCGAGGAGCAGAACGGCACCTTCGTCGACTGGGAGCACCGCCCCCGCCCGGTGAACGTCGTCAACCGCTCGAACACCGCGCCGATGACCGAGACCCGCATCCTCGCCGCGCTCGCCGACGCCCTCGACTCGTCGCTCGGCGTCCGCACCAACGGCCAGGCGCTCGGCGAACTGCACGAGTTCGGACCGTGGGCCGGCGAGCGGTTCGCGGTGCCGCGGGCGGCCGCCGCGCCGGCGACCTCCGGCCTGCGACTGGCCACGTGGCGCGAGCTCATCGACCGCTCCGCGGGGGTCGACGGCTCGGGTGCGCTCATCGCCACCGCCCGTCCCGCCGTGGTCCGCATGTCCCCGGCCACCGCCGCCACCCACGGGCTGGTGCCGGGCGGGCTCGCGGAGGTCGGCGTCAACACCGTCACGGTCACCGTGCCGGTCGAGGTCGTCGACGGGATGGTCGACGAGGTCGTGTGGCTGCCGTCGCGCTCGCTCAGCCTCGACGTCACCGTCCCCGTGGCCCGCGCCGGGCACGCCGACGTCACGCTCACCGCCGCTTCCCCTGTTGGAGGTCAGGAATGAACCCCCTCGAAAACGCCGTGTTCGGCGCGGATCCCTGGTGGATCGTGCTGATCAAGGTGGTGCTGCTGTTCGTCATCCTGCTCGTGTGGACGATCTTCAACGTCTGGTACGAGCGGCGGCTGGTGGCCAAGATGCAGCACCGCCTCGGCCCGATCATGAACCCGACGTGGGCCGGTGGCCTGGGCCAGGCGATGGCCGACGGTGCGAAGCTGCTGCTCAAGGAGGACTTCCGTCCTGAGGGCACCGACCGGATCGTCTACAACCTCGCCCCGGTCCTCACCGGTGTGGCCGCCTTCACCTCGTGGTCGGTCATCCCGTTCGGCGGCCAGGTGACGATGTTCGGTCACGTCACCCACCTGCAGCTCACCGACCTGCCGGTCGCGGTGCTGTTCATCCTCGCGAGCGCGTCGATCGGCATCTACGGCATCGTCCTGGCCGGGTGGGCGTCCAACTCGACCTACTCGCTGCTCGGCGGCCTGCGGTCCAGCGCCCAGATGATTTCCTACGAGGTCGCGATGGGCCTCTCGCTGGTGGCGGTGTTCCTCTTCGCCGGGTCGATGTCGACCTCGCAGATCGTCGAGGCGCAGGCGGCCCCGCTCATGCTCGGCAACGTCAACACGCACCTGCCCGGGTGGTACGCCCTGCTGCTGTTCCCGAGCTTCATCATCTACGCCATCGCCATGGTCGGCGAGACCAACCGGGCCCCGTTCGACCTGCCCGAGGCCGAGTCCGAGCTGGTCAGCGGCTACATCACCGAGTACAGCGGCTTCCGGTACGCGCTGTACTTCCTCGCCGAGTACATCAACATGGCGACGGTGTCGGCGGTGGCCACCACCCTGTTCCTCGGCGGCTACCACGCACCGTGGCCGTTCAACCTCATCCACGCCCTCGACAACGGGTGGATCGGCATCCTGTGGTTCGTCATCAAGGTGCAACTGCTCGTGTCGTTCTTCGTCTGGCTCCGGGGGACGCTGCCGCGCTTCCGGTACGACCAGTTCATGGACCTCGGCTGGCGCTGGCTGATCCCCATCTCGCTGGTCTGGCTGCTGCTGGTGGCCACCCTCAAGTCGGCCCAGTCGTTCCACTGGTTCCGCAGCCCGATCTTCCTCGGCGTCCTCGGGGTGATCGTGGTGGTGCTCGTCGCCTCGCTGTTCCTCCCGAGCAAGGAGGACGAGGAGATCGACGAACTCGACGAGGACGAACCGTTCGACGCCTTCGCCGGCGGCTACCCGGTGCCCCCGATGCCCGGACAGCGGCTGCCGGAGATGGCCGCCGTGGTCAGGTCGACCGCCGGGCAGGCAGCACCCGAGACATCCGAGACCTCACTCGATGAAACAGGAGCCGATTCCTGATGGGCATCTTCGATCCGTGGGCCGGGTTCGGCGTCACGTTCAAGACGATATTCCGCAAGACCTTCACCCAGGGCTACCCGCAGAAGGGGAAGGCGAAGATCACCGCCCCCCGCTTCCACGGGCGCCACCAGCTGAACCGCTGGCCCGACGGTCTGGAGAAGTGCGTGGGCTGCGAGCTGTGCGCCTGGGCGTGCCCGGCCGACGCGATCTACGTCGAGGGCGCCGACAACACCGAGGAGGGCCGCTTCTCCCCGGGTGAGCGGTACGGGCGCGTCTACCAGATCAACTACCTGCGGTGCATCCTCTGCGGACTGTGCATCGAGGCGTGCCCCACCCGCGCGCTGACGATGACCAACGAGTTCAAGCTGGCCGACACCACCCGGGCCAAGCTCATCTACGAGAAGGACGACCTCCTCGGGCCGCTGCTGCCGGGTATGGAGCAGCCGCCGCACCCGCGCCGGCTCGGTGACGACGAGACCGAGTACTTCCTCGGGCTGCCGACCTCGGGGCAGGTCGACTCGCGGGCCGGCAACTACGAGGGCGAGGTCCGCCCGTCCGCGGTCGCGCAGGCCAAGACGACCCAGGAGCTGGCCAAGCAGATGCGCCACGACGCCACCTACCCGGGAGCGAACTACTGATGATCACGTTGATTCCCCTGGTCGCCGACCAGCAGGTCGCCTTCTGGGTGCTGGCCCCGGTGATGGTGCTCGCGGCGCTCGGCGTCGTCTTCAGCCGCAAGGCGGTGCACTCGGCGCTGTCGCTCGCGCTGGTCATGGTGTGCCTGGCGGTGCAGTACGCCGCCCTCGACGCGCCCTTCCTCTTCGTCGCCCAGATCGTCGTCTACACGGGCGCGATCCTCATGCTGTTCCTCTTCGTCGTCATGCTCGTCGGAGTCGGGGTCTCCGACTCGATCGTCGAGACGACCAAGCGCCACTGGGTCGCGTCGGTGCTCGCCGCCATCGGCCTGCTCATCCTGCTGATCACGGGCGTCCTGCACGCGATCGTCGGCCCGAGCGCCGGGCTGGCGAGCGCGACGGCGTCCGCCGGGGGCAACGTGCCGGCCCTCGCCGAGCGCATCTTCACCCGCTGGGTGTTCCCGTTCGAGGCGACGTCGGCGCTGCTCATCACCGCCGCGCTGGGTGCGATGGTGCTCGCGCACGGCGAGAACCTGTTCCCGAAGCTGCGGCAGCGCGAGGCCCTGCAGCAGCGGATGCGCAACTGGGTGTCCGACGGGACGCCGATCTCCCCGCTCCCGAACTCGGGCGTGTTCGCCCGCACCAACGCGATCGGTGCGCCCGCCCTGCTGCCCGACGGGTCGGTCGCCGAGTCGTCGGTGTCGAAGACCCTCATCGCCCGCAGCGCGATCATCGACGCCGGGGAGCTCAAGGCGCCCACCCGCGCCGTCTACGCCGAGATCCAGCGGGCCGCCGCTGACGCCGAGGAGGCCCGGTCATGAACCCGAATGACTACTTGATACTGTCTGCCGTGCTGTTCAGCATCGGGGTCCTCGGGTTCCTGCTGCGGCGCAGCGCCCTCGTCGCGTTCATGTCGATCGAGCTCATGCTCAACGCCACGAACCTCGCGATGGTCGCCTTCTCCAATGTCAACGGCAACCTCGACGGGCAGATCGGCGCATTCTTCGTCATGGTCGTCGCCGCGGCCGAGGTCGTGGTGGGCCTGGCGATCATCGTCACCATCTTCCGAACCCGACGCTCGGCCTCGGTCGACAACGCGAACCTGCTGAAGTTCTGAGGGGATCCCGGTGAATCTTCTGGAAACCATCCACCCGGTGGCGGCCACCGGCCTGTTCAGCTACGCGTGGCTGATGATCGCCGTCCCGGCGCTCAGCGCGGCCGTGCTCCTGCTCGCCGGACGCGCCACCAACGCGTGGGGCCACCTCATGGCGACGCTCGCCCCGATCATCTCCTTCGTCATCGGACTCCTCCTCTTCGTCCAGCTGCTCGGCCGCTCGGCCGACCAGCGGGCGGTGTCGGTGCCGATGTGGGACCTCATCACGTCCGGCACCTGGAACATCCGGGTCGGGCTGCTCGTCGACCAGCTCTCGATCCTCTTCGTCCTGCTGATCACCGGGGTGGGG
>JAJYQH010000379.1:8897-13164 GCA_021794705.1 Actinomycetes bacterium
CATGGCCCACGACGAGCGCCGCCGCCGGTTCTTCGCTTACCTCAACCTGTTCATCACCGCCATGCTCCTGCTGGTGCTGGCCGACAACTACCTCGTGCTGTTCTTCGGCTGGGAGGGGGTGGGTCTCGCGTCCTACCTGCTCATCGGCTTCTGGCAGCAGCGGAACTCGGCGGCGGTCGCGGCCAAGAAGGCCTTCGTGGTGAACCGGGTCGGCGACATCGGCCTCAACCTGGCGATCTTCACCATGCTGTTCCAGTTCGGCTCGTCGGCCTTCGTGGACGTCAACGACAACGCGGCCAGCCTCGGCCACGGGTGGGCGACCCTCATCGGGTTCTTCCTGCTCCTCGCCGCCTGCGGCAAATCCGCCCAGGTGCCGTTGCAGTCCTGGCTGCTCGATGCGATGGAGGGCCCCACTCCGGTGTCGGCCCTCATTCACGCCGCCACCATGGTGACCGCGGGCGTCTACCTCATCGTCCGGAGCCACGCGATCTTCGCGCAGACCCCGGCGGCGACGCTGGCCGTCGCGATCGTGGGCACGGTGACCCTGCTGTTCGGGGCGTGGATCGGCACGGCGAAGGACGACATCAAGAAGGTGCTGGCCGGGTCGACGATGAGCCAGATCGGCTACATGATGCTCGCCGCCGGCCTCGGCCCGCTGGGTGCGGCGTTCGCGATCTTCCACCTGCTCACGCACGGGTTCTTCAAGGCGAACATGTTCCTCGGCGCCGGCTCGGTGATGCACGGGATGAACGACGACGTGAACATGCGGCACTACGGTGCGCTGCGCCGGGCGATGCCGGCGACGTTCCTCACCTTCGCCATGGGCTACCTCGCGATCATCGGCTTCCCGTTCACCGCCGGGTACTACTCGAAGGACCACATCATCGAGGCCGCCTTCACCCGGTCCTGGGTGCTCGGCCTGCTCGCGATGATCGGCGCCGGCGTCACCGCCTTCTACATGACCCGGCTGATGGTGATGACCTACGCCGGCCACAAGCGCTGGCTCGAGGGCGTCCACCCGCACGAGTCGCCGTCAGTCATGACCGTCCCGCTGTGGATCCTCGCCGCGTTGTCGCTCGTCGGCGGCCTGCTGCTCAACGACTGGATCGGCGGCTGGCTCGCGCCCGCCACGGGCGCCGAGGTCGAGCACGCCGGACTGCTGCACGTCAGCGTCATCGGCCTGGTGACCCTGCTGCTCGTCGCCGTCGGGGTGTTCCTCGGCTGGTGGTTCTTCCGGGACGAGATCCCCGCCACCGCGCCGGCGTCCCGGAGCCCGTTCACGATCGCCGGCCGGCACGACCTGTACGGCGACGCGTTCAACGAGGCCGTGTTCATGCGCCCCGGGCAGGTGCTCGTCAACGGCGTCGACCGCTTCGACAGCGGCGTCATCGACGGCAGCGTCATGGGGTCCGCGAGCATCGTCGCGGGGGCCTCGACCGTGGTGCGCCGGGTGCAGAACGGTTACGTCCGCTCGTACGGACTCACGATGGTGCTCGGCACCGTGCTCGTGGGCCTCGTACTGATCCTCGGCCAGATGGGCTGAGGGGAGGAGAGAGATGAGTTTCCCGCTTCTCACCGTTCTGGCGGCCGTGCCGCTGGTCGGGGGCCTGGCCCTCATCTGGGTCAGGGGCACCACCGGACGCCTCGTCGGCTTCGGTGTCTCGCTGCTCACCCTGGTGCTCGGGCTGGGGGCGTTCTTCGCCCACGGGTCACTGAGCGAGGACGTCACCTGGATCCCGTCGATCGGCGCCCACTACGCCGTGGGCCTCGACGGCATGGGCAAGGCGATGGTGCTGCTCACCGTCATCCTCGTGCCCGCCGTGCTGCTGGCTGAGTGGCACGTCGGCGACGAGGGGGAGTCGTCGTGGGGGACGTCCGCGTTCTTCGGCCTCGCCCTCGTGCTCGAGTCGTTCGCGCTGCTGGTCTTCATGGCCACCGACGTGCTGCTGTTCTACCTCGTCTTCGAGGCCACCCTCATCCCGATGTACTTCCTCATCGGCGGCTGGGGCGGACCGCGTCGCAGCCGGGCGGCGGTCAAGTTCCTGCTGTACAGCCTGGCCGGCGGGCTCATCATGCTCTTCGGCGTGATCGGCGTCGGCGTCCAGACCGCCCAGGCGGGGACGGCGAGCTTCCTCATCTCCGACGTGGCGGCCCTGCACCTCACCGGTGCGACCGGACGCTGGATCTTCGTCGCGTTCTTCCTCGCCTTCGCGATCAAGGCGCCGATGGTTCCGGTGCACACCTGGCTGCCCGACACCGCCGAGCAGGCGACACCCGGGGCGTCCACCCTGCTCGTCGGCATCCTCGACAAGATCGGCACGTTCGGAATGATCCGGCTGTGCCTCGGCATGCTGCCGGAGCCCAGCCGCTGGGCCACCCCGGTGATCCTCGTCCTCGCGCTGGTGTCGATCTTCTGGGGTGCGCTCATGGCGATCGGGTCGCGGCACCTGCTGCGTCTCATCAGCTACACCTCGGTGAGCCACTTCGGGTTCATGGTGCTCGGCATCTTCGCCCTCACCACCCAGTCGCTGTCCGGGTCGATCTTCTACATGCTCAACCACGGATTCTCCACGGCCGCGCTGTTCCTCGCCGTGGGCTACCTCATCAAGCGGCGTGGGTCGGCCGACATCCGCGCGTTCGGCGGTGTCGAGAAGGTGGCCCCGGTCGCCGCGGGCCTGTTCCTCGTCGCCGGCCTCGCGACCCTGGCACTGCCCGGCATGAGTAGCTTCGTGAGCGAGTTCATGGTGATGGCCGGCACGTTCCAGCGGCACCACTGGCTGGCCGCGATCTCCACCATCGGCACCGTGCTCGCCGCCCTGTACGTGCTGCTGGCCTACCAGCGGACGATGACCGGCCCGGCGTCCGAGGTGGCCACCACCCACTTCACGGGGCGCGACCTCAACGGCCGTGAGCGGCTGGTCATGGTTCCGCTCATCGCCCTGCTCCTGGGCCTCGGCTTCTTCCCGAAGCCGATGCTCCAGGTCGTCGAACACACCGCGAACACCACGATGGCCGCCGTCGGGATGACCGATCCGGCACCGGCCGCCGTCCAGGGAGGCAAGTGATGACGTCCAGCCTGCTGCTGCCACTCGACGTGACGGCACCCAAGCTCGAGTACTCCCTGCTCGCACCGCTCATCATCATGCTGGTGGGCGCCTGCGTGGGGGTGCTGCTCGAGGCGTTCGTCCCGCGGCACCACCGCCGGGACGCCCAGGCGCTCATCTCCGGGCTCACCATGCTCGCCGCCTTCATCGGCGTCGCCTACACGTGGGCGAAGGGCTACCGGCAGGTGGCCGCCCTCGGGTCGGTCGTCATCGACGGGCCCACCCTGGCCACGTGGTCGGGTCTGCTCATCTTCGGGGGCATGGCCCTCGTGCTGTTCGCCGAGCGGCGGATCAGCACCGGACAGTCGTCGTTCACGCCGATGGCGGCCGCCATGCCCGGCACGCCGCTCGAGCGGCGCGCCTCGCTGGCCCGCAGTGAGCACACCGAGGTCTTCCCGCTGCTGCTGCTCGCGGTGTTCGGGATGATGCTGTTCGCCGGATCCGGCGACCTGCTGACGATGTTCGTCGCCCTGGAGATCCTCTCGCTGCCGCTGTACCTGCTGTCGGGCCTGGCCCGGCGCCGCCGGCTGCTGAGCCAGGAGGCCGCGCTCAAGTACTTCCTGCTGGGGGCCCTGTCCAGCGCGCTGTTCCTCTACGGTGTCGCGCTGCTCTACGGGTACGCCGGGTCGTTCCACCTCAGCGACATCGACAAGGCGGTCTCGGCCGGCCAGCAGAACAACACCCTGCTCGTCGCCGGGCTCGGCCTGGTAACCATCGGGCTGCTGTTCAAGATCGGCGCCGTGCCGTTCCACTCGTGGACGCCGGACGTGTACACCGGCGCCCCCACCCCGGTCACCGGGTTCATGGCCATCTGCACCAAGCTCGCCGCCGTCGTCGCCCTGCTCCGCGTGCTGTACGCCGGGCTGGGCGCCCTGCGGTGGGACTGGCAGCCGCTCATCGCCGTGATCGCGGTGCTGACGATGTTCGTCGGCGCGGTGTTCGCGATCACCCAGAGCGACATCAAGCGCATGCTGGCCTACTCGTCGATCGCGCACGCCGGGTTCCTGCTCACCGCCGTGGCGGGGGCGACCACCGCCAGCAACGGGCTGGCCCTCTCGCAGGTCGGCTCGACCGGCGCGATCCTCTTCTACATGGCCGCCTACGGGTTCGCGAACATCGGGGCGTTCGGCCTCATCATGCTGGTGCGCACCGAGGCCGGTGAG
>JAJYQH010000173.1 GCA_021794705.1 Actinomycetes bacterium
ATCTGATAGGAACTATCCGTTGTTCCCGGTGCAAATGTAGCCACGAGGGGTTTGCACGGCGCCGGATTCACGCAATTCATGCCGAATCCTCAGCAGGCGCAACGCCACGGCGGCCGGGTCCGACTGTTCGGTCGTAGACGCCGTTCAGTGCACCACGGGGACTCCGCCTCGCGGGCCGGAGCTGGGCGGGAGCTCAGTGCCGGGTGGCGTTCTTCGGCAGGTCGCGCCGCAGCTCGGGCGGCAGTGCGAAGGTGAGCGACTCCTCGGTGAGGCGTTCCTCCACGGCGGCCGGGAAGCCGTTGGCCTCGAGGTGGGCCAGCACGCCGTCGACGAGTTCCTCGGGCACCGAGGCGCCGGAGGTGACACCCACCGTACGGACGCCGTCGAGCCATTCGGGGCGAATCTCCCCCGCGTTGTCGACCCGGTAGGCGGCCTTCGCGCCGGCCTCGAGCGCGACCTCGACGAGGCGCACCGAGTTCGACGAGTTGCGGGAGCCGACGACGATGACGAGGTCGCTGTGGGCCGCGATCTGCTTGACCGCTGACTGTCGGTTCTGGGTGGCGTAGCAGATGTCGTCGCTGGGCGGGTCGGCCAGCAGCGGGAACTTCTCCCGCAGCCGATTGACCGTGGCGAGGGTCTCGTCGACGCTCAGCGTGGTCTGCGACAGCCAGGCGACCGGCTGGTCGGCGGGCAGGTCGAGCGCGTCGACGTCGTCGGGCGACTGCACCAGCGTGATGTGTTCGGGGGCCTCCCCGGTGGTGCCCTCGACCTCCTCGTGCCCGGCATGGCCGATGAGCAGGATCCGGGTGTCCTCGCGGGCGAACCGCTTGGCCTCGTGGTGAACCTTGGTGACCAACGGGCAGGTGGCGTCGATGGTCTTGAGCCCCCGGGCCCGCGCCTCCTCGTGCACGCTCGGCGCGACGCCGTGGGCGGAGAAGACGACGGTGGCGCCCTCGGGCACCTCCGACAGTTCCTCGACGAAGACGGCCCCCCGCTCCTCCAGGGTCTCGACGACGTGCCGGTTGTGCACGATCTGCTTGCGCACGTACACGGGCGGCCCGTAGGCACTCAGCGCCTTCTCCACGGTGACGACCGCCCGGTCGACGCCCGCGCAGTAGCCCCGCGGAGCGGCGACGACGACGCGCTTGTCAGCGGCCGGGTCGGTGGTCTGGTCGGAATCCGTCATGCGCCCAAGTCTAGGTCGGGACGCCCCGGCGGACCGCGCCCGCCCGCTCCCGCCGGCTCACCGCGTGACCGAAAGCGTCGGCCCCGCCCCCTATCGTGAGGGGCGTGGCGATGGAATCCTCCCCCGAGCAACCCCAACCCCTCGGCCGGGTCGTCCAGGCCGTCAAGGGGTGGGTCGAGCGCCTCGGGCCGATCTGGATCGAGGCCCAGGTCATCGAGATCCGCCGTCGCACCGACGCCAGCACCCAGTTCCTCACGCTGCGCGACCGCTACGCGGAAGTCTCCGCGACGGTCACGTGCTCGCGGGCGGTGCTCGACAGCGCCGGCCCGGTCACCGAGGGCGCCACCGTCACCGCCCTCGTCCGACCCACCGTGTGGTCGGCCACCGGGCGGCTGAGCTTCGAGTGCACCGACCTGCGCCCGAGCGGCGAGGGACGCCTGCTCGCCCAGATCGAGCAGCGCAAGCGACTGCTGCAGGCCGAGGGCCTGTTCGACCCGGCGCGCAAGAAGCGGCTGCCGTTCCTGCCCCGCGCGATCGGCCTGGTCACCGGCAAGGGCAGCGCCGCCGAGCGCGACGTCGTCACCAACGTCACCGCCCGCTGGCCGGCCGCGACGATCGTCACCCAGTACGCCCTGGTGCAGGGACCCTCGGCCGCCGCCGAGGTGATGGCCGCGGTCGCCGCCCTCGACGCCGATCCGCGGGTCGACGTCATCATCGTCGCCCGGGGCGGCGGCTCCCTCGAAGACCTCCTCCCCTTCTCCGACGAGGGGCTGGTGCGCGCCGTCGCCGCCTGCCGCACGCCCGTCGTCTCGGCCATCGGGCACGAGCCCGACACCCCGATCCTCGACCTTGTCGCCGACCTCCGGGCGTCCACGCCTACGGACGCCGCCAAGCGGGTCGTCCCCGACGTCGGCGACGAGCTGCGCGCGGTCGCCCAGGCCCTCACCCGCCTCCGCCGGGCCACCCGCACGCGGATCGAGCGCGAGCAGTCGTGGCTCGACCAGGTGCGCAGCCGGCCGGTGCTGCGCGACCCCACCGGCAGCCTCGACGTGCAGGACGAGCGGCTCGCCGGCGTCCGTGCACGCCTCGACCTGGCGATCGACCGGCGCCTGGAGCGGGAACAGACGGGGCTCACCCACGCGCTGCACCGGGTGCGGGCGATGTCGCCGAAGGCGACGCTCGACCGGGGCTACGCGATCCTCGTCGACGGCGCCGGCGACACCGTGGCCTCCGTGCACGACGTCGACGAGGGCGACGACCTGCTGGCCCACCTCGCCGACGGGCGGCTCGTCCTCGAGGTGCGCGGCGCCGAGTTCGACGACCACGACAACCACCACTTCGATGGGGAGCACTCATGAGCGACACGACGAGCGGCCAGCCGGAGCTGAGCTACGAGCAGGCGCGCGACCAACTGGTCGAGGTGGTGCAGAAGCTGGAGTCGGGCGGCGTCCCGCTGTCGGAGTCGATGGAGCTGTGGCAGCGCGGCGAGCGGCTCGCCACCATCTGCCAGCGCTGGCTCGACGGCGCCCGGGCCACCATCGACGCGGCGCGCCGGGACGCCGACGACTGACGCCGCGCCCCCCCACGTCCGGCCAACGGACCGCGGCCGACCGGGTAGCTCGGGAGGCGGTCGGGAGGCGACCGGGCAGGTCAGGAGGCGGCCCGCACCGCCTTGACCACGAGGTCGTCACCCTCGTACCCGCCGGCCGTTCCGGTGGCCGGGCGCTCACGGCGCTCGTTGACCACCACGGAGATCGGAA
>JAJYQH010000304.1 GCA_021794705.1 Actinomycetes bacterium
CGGCCCGGCGTCCGAGATCATCAACTTCATCGTCAACCTGTTCCTCGTCATCCCCGGGTTGCCGCTGATGATCGTCGTCGCCGCCTACCTCCAGAACGGCGGTCTCATCGTCATCACGTTCATCGTCGTGATCACCGGATGGGCCTGGGGGGCCCGGGTGCTGCAGGCCCAGTCGCGCTCGCTGCGGAGCCGCGACTTCGTGCAGGCCGCGCGGTTCAGCGGCGACTCCCCGCTGCGCATCATCGTCCGGGAGATCCTGCCCAACATGACCTCGATCATCGCCGGCAGCTTCTTCGGGGCTGCGACCGCCGCCATCCTCGCGGAGTCGAGCCTGTCGTTCCTCGGCATCGGCGACACCACCCGGGTCTCCTGGGGGTCGATGCTGTTCTGGGCGCAGAACTCGTCGGCGCTGCTCACCGGGCAGTGGCTGCTGCTGCTGGCGCCCGGCCTGTGCATCGCGCTGCTCGCGCTGTCCCTCACCCTCATCAACTTCGGCATCGACGGGGTGTCGAACCCCCGGCTACGAGAAGGAGTGAAGCGATGAGCCAGGCCGCGGCCGTCGTCGGCGTCCGACCCGGTGCGGAGGAGGGGAGGCCGCTGCTCGACGTGCGCGACCTCACCATCGTCTACGAGCCCCGGCAGGCCCCCGTGGTCACGGCCGTGCGGGACGTGAGCTTCTCACTCATGCCGGGCGAGTTCGTCGGGCTGGTCGGCGAGTCCGGCTCGGGGAAGTCGACGGTGGGCTACGCCATCACCCGGCTGGCCCGGCCGCCGGCCCGGATCGCGGGGGGATCGATCCTCTTCGACGGGCGCGACGTCGTCGAGCTGAGCCACGAGCAGGTGCGCCGGCAGCGGCACGGCGGGATGGCGATGGTGCTCCAGGCCGGCATGAACGCACTCAACCCCGTGCGGCGCGTCCGCGACCACTTCATCGACATCTACCGGGCCCACGGGCACGTGCCGAAGGAGCAGTGGCGCAGCCGCTCCGAGAGCCTGTGCCAGAAGGTGCGGCTGCCTCTCGGCGTCCTCGACCGCTACCCGGGCGAACTGTCCGGCGGCATGCGCCAGCGGGTGTCGATCGCGCTCGCCCTGTCGCTGGAACCCCGGATGATGATCTTCGACGAGCCGACCACGGCGCTCGACGTGCTCGTGCAGCATGCCGTCATGGAGACCATCACCGACCTGCAGCAGCAGGAGGGGTTCACCGCGCTGCTCATCAGCCACGACCTCGGGGTGGTGCTCGAGGCGACCCAGCGGGTCATGGTGATGCACGAGGGGCGGATCGTCGAGGACGGGCCCTCGCGCGAGATCCTCGAGCGCCCCCAGGACGAGTACACGCGGATGCTGCTGAGCCACTACGCCGACCCGCGGGCCGAGGTCGTCCACCTGCCCGGGCTCGAGTCGCGCGCCGGGGGCCGGCGTCGGGTGGAGGAGGACCGGCCGGACGGGCCGGTGCTGAGCGTCGAGGACGTGAGCAAGACCTACCCCCCTCCGCGACGGGGGGAGGCGCAGGTGCAGGCGGTCGACCACGTGTCGTTCCGGATCGGACCCGGCGAGTCGGTCGCCCTCGTCGGCCAATCGGGATCGGGCAAGTCGACGCTGGCCCGGATGGTCACCGCCGTGGAGCGCCCGACGTCCGGCACCATCACCTTCGGCGACCTGCGCGTCGACCGGCTCCACTCCCGTGGACAGCGGGAACTGCACCGTCAGGTGCAGATGGTGTTCCAGGACCCCTACGCCGCGCTCAACCCGCTGCACACCGTCGAGTACGTGTTGACCAGGCCGATCGTCAACTTCGACCGGGAGGCCCGGGGGCGCGTCCGGGAACGGGTGCACGAACTGCTGGAGCTCGTCGGGCTCACCCCGGCCGAGGAGTACGCGGCACGGCTCCCGCACGAACTGTCGGGGGGCCAGCGCCAGCGGGTGGTCGTCGCCCGCGCCCTCGCCTGCCGGCCCACGCTCCTGGTCGCCGACGAGCCCATCTCGATGCTCGACGTCTCGCTGCGGGCCGGGATCCTCGCCCTGCTCGAGGACCTCCGGCACCGGCTCGGGGTCTCGCTGCTGTACATCACCCACGACCTGCTGAGCGCACGGATGGTGACCGACTGGATCCTCGTTCTGCACGAGGGGAGGGTGGTGGAGGCCGGGCCGACCGAACGGGTGCTCCGGTTCCCCGAGGACGAGTACACGATCCGGCTGCTCGACTCGATCCCCAACCCCCGCGCCGACCACGACGAGCCGGCCGTCGATCCGCCGGCCAGGGCCTGAGCGGGACGGCGCCATGAACCCTCCCGTCATGCAGGACCAGGAGGTGGGCCTGCCGGAAGTCGCCGGTCCGTTCGGCACCCGGCTCCGGGTCGACGCGGCCGGACACCTCCGCGACCTCATGGTCGGCGACCTCCGGGTCAACCTGTTCCGTCCGGGCCCCCACGACCAGCCGATCGACGGCATCTGGCTGCGCCGCCGGCACGGGGACGCCGCCGAGGCCGTCCACCTCACCGCCGCCGCCACCCACCTGGACGGCTCGGCGTCCGGGGTGGTCTGGAGCGGCACGGGGCTGGGGGTGGCGTGGCGCGCCCGGTTGTCGCCCACCACCTCCCAGGCCGGATGGCAGTGGGACGTCGAGCTGGATCCGCTCGAGGGGTGCGCGGGGGAACTGTTCGACCTCGTGCTCGTCCAGGACGTCGCGCTGGCTCCTCCGGGCACCGTGCGCACCAACGAGTTGTACGTGAGCCACTACGTCACCCATGAGTTGCTGCGGGGACCGGGGTCCCACGGTGATCTCGTGGTCGCGAGCCGGCAGACGATGGCCGAGGCGCCCCGGCTGCCGCTGCTGCTCACCCGATGGGTGGAGGGTGCGCGGGCGGCGTCCACCGACGCCTTCGACCTCGCCGGGCCCACCAGCCGGCGCACCGGCGTCCCCGGGTGGCTCGGCCGATGGGAC
>JAJYQH010000068.1 GCA_021794705.1 Actinomycetes bacterium
GTCGTTCCCTGTCGGGGTCGAGATGAAGCAGAAGAGCGAGGCGATCGCCGGCGACATCGTGCTGGTCTCCAAGCTCACCCGCGCCGAGACGTCCGACACCCTGTCGGCCAAGGACCGTCCCGCGCTGGTGGAGCCCTGGGTGCAGCCCCAGCCGCTGCTCCCGGTCGCGCTCAAGGCCGCCAGCCGCAAGGACGAGGACAAGCTCGCCGGCGCCCTCGCCCGGCTCGTGGTCGAGGACACCACCGTGCGGCTGGAGCGCACCGCCGAGACCGACCAGCTGCTGCTGTGGACGATGGGCCAAGCGCACATCGACCTGCTCGTCGGGCGGCTCACCGACCGCTACGGCGTCCACGTCGAGAGCGAACCGGTCCGGGTGGCTGTCCGCGAGACCTTCGTGACACCGCTCAAGGCGCACGGGCGCCACGTCAAGCAGTCGGGCGGACACGGTCAGTACGCCGTGTGCGACCTCGAGATCGAACCGCTGGAGCGGGGAGCCGGCTTCGAGTTCGTCGACAAGGTCGTGGGCGGTTCCGTGCCCCGGCAATTCATCCCCTCGGTCGAGAAGGGCGTGCGCAGCCAGCTCGAGAAGGGGACGATCTCGGGCCACCCGGTCGTCGACGTGCGCGTCACCCTCTACGACGGCAAGGCGCACTCGGTCGACTCGTCCGACATGGCGTTCCAGACCGCCGCCGCCCTCGCCATCAAGGAGGCCGCCTCTCCCAAGACGGTCTCCCTCCTGGAGCCGATCGACGAGGTGACGGTGAGCATCGGCGACGAGTACCTCGGCGCGGTGATGACCGACCTGTCGAACCGGCGGGGGCAGCTGCTCGGCACCGACTCCGACGGCCAGGGCAACTCGGTGATCCGGGCGCTCGTGCCGGCGGCGGAGATGTCGCGCTACGCGATCGACCTGCGCGGCCTCGCCCACGGCAGCGGCAGCTTCACCCGCACCTTCCACGGCTACGAGGCGATGCCCTCCAGCCTCGCGGAGACCTATCTGACCCGGGAGTGACCCTCCCCCGAAACTCGGGGAGACCCGTCCGACCCGGTGATCCCTCCCCCGACACTGCCACGCCCTGCATGGACACCTCCCCTAGCGGGGGGATGCCTGCAGGGCGTGGACGTTTCCGGGTGGGAACGGTCAGAAGGAGTGCAGGGGGCGGGTGCCCGGGGCGAGCCGGTCGGCGTCCACGATCTGCTTGCCGAACGGCATGAGGGTCACGGGGAGCAGCTTGAGGTTCACCACGGCGACGGCGATGCCGACCACCGTGAGGCTCTGCGCGAGCGCGGTGACGATGTGCCCCAGGGCGAGCCACCAGCCGCAGGTGAGGAACCACACGACGTTCATCACTCCGGTCGCGGCGCCCGCGCCCGGCTTGGGCACCACCGCCGAGCCGAACGGCCACAGGACGTAGCGCGCCATCCGGAAGGACGCGATCCCCACCGGGATGGTGACGATGAAGATGCAGGCGATGACGCCGGCCAGCGCGTAGCCGAGCGCCAGCCAGATCCCGCCGAGCACCAACCAGATGACATTCAGCAGCGTGCGCATGCCAGGTCTCCCCTCGATCCGGCTCCATGGTGGCCCCGGATCCCCCGGCACACCATGACCGCGAGGCGGGATGGTGGGGATCACCGGGCCGCGACGGAGCCTCCCCCGACCGTCTAGGCTGGCGGCCCGTGGCACTCTCCGACGCTGACCGCACCCCCGGGACGCGGCACCCGCGCGCCGAGCGGGTGCACCGCGACGTCGTGTCCTTCGTGCGCCGCAGTTCCCGGATGAACACCAGCCAGCAGCGCAACTGGGACGCCTGGCACGACCGCTACGTCGTCGAGGTCCCCCGGGGTGAGCGGCACACCTCCGTGCACCCGGACGCCGCCATCGACTGGGTCGCCGAGTTCGGCCGGGAGCGACCGCTCGTCGTCGAGATCGGATCGGGGACGGGCGACTCGCTCGTCCCGATGGCCGCCGCGCGCCCCGACCACGACGTCGTGGCCTTCGAGGTGTTCCAGCCGGCGGTCGCCAGCACCATCGGGAGGCTCGGGCGCGAGGGGGTCGACAACGTCCGGATCGTGCTGGGCGACGCGGTCGAGGGGCTGACCTACCTGTTCGCGCCCGGCTCGGTGAGCGAGATCTGGGTGTTCTTCCCCGACCCCTGGCACAAGACGCGGCACCACAAGCGCCGGCTGGTGAGCGACGAGTTCGCCGCGCTGGCGCACCGCGTGGTGGCACCGGGTGGCGTGCTGCGCCTCGCCACCGACTGGGACGACTACGCCGAGTGGATGCGCGAGGTGCTCGATGCAGCGCCCGGCTGGGCCAACGTGGGGGATGCGGGCGACGGGTGGGCCACCCGGTTCCCGGACCGGCCGCTCACCAAGTACGAGCAGCGCGGCCTGGACGCCGACCGCCGGGTGCGCGACCTCGCCTACCGGAGGCTCCCGTGAGTCTCGCCCGGCTGCGCCTCGACCTCGGTTACGACGGGGAGGCCTTCTCGGGCTGGGCCGCCCAGCCGGGACGCCGCACCGTCCAGGGCGAGCTCACCGACGCCATCCAGCAGGTGCTGCGCCTGCCCGAGCCGCCCCAGCTCGTGGTCGCGGGACGCACGGACGCCGGCGTCCATGCGCGCGGTCAGGCGGCGCACGTCGACCTCCCCACTGACCCGGGGGACGCCGCGGAACTGGCCCGCCGACTCGAACGGCGACTGTCCCGGCTGCTGCCCGACGACATCGCGATCCACCGGGTCAGCGTCGCGCCCCCGGGGTTCGACGCCCGGTTCTCGGCCGTCTGGCGCCGCTACACCTACCGGCTGTGGGACGAGGAGTCGCGGCCCGACCCGCTGCTCCGCCGGCACGTCACCCGGGTGCGGGGCCTGCTGAACCTCGAGCGCGCCCAGGTCGCCGCCGAC
>JAJYQH010000051.1 GCA_021794705.1 Actinomycetes bacterium
GGTGCTGCTCGACAGCCCCGGCGACGTCGAGGGATACCCCTCGGTGGGTGTCGACGACGTCGCCGGGGGCGCCATGGCCGTCCGGCATCTGCTCGAGCGGGGGCACCGGCTGATCGCCATGATCACCGGCCCGATGTCGCTGCGCCAGGCGCGCGACCGGCTGCGGGGCGCGCGGCGCGCCGTCACCGAGGCCGGGCTCGATCCCGACGCCGTCCTGGTGCCGGTGAAGACCGACGCCTTCACCGCGGACGCCGGCGAGGACGCGATGAACCGGCTACTCGCCCGCGCCGAGGTGCCGACGGCGACCTTCGCGGCCAACGACGTCATGATGATCGGGGCGATGCGGGCCCTGCGCCGGGAGGGCGTGCACATCCCGAAGGACATGGCCCTCGTCGGCTACGACGACATCATGGTCGCGGCCGAACTCATCACCCCGCTGAGCTCGGTGCACCAGCCGATGGCCGACCTCGGACGCACCGCCGCCGAACTGCTGCTCGACGAGGACGCCGAGAAGCGGCACGTCGTCTTCCAGCCCGAACTCGTCGTCCGCGAGTCGAGCGGCTGACCCCGACGGTCTCTGCGAACGTGGCACCTCCTGCCACGCGTGCGCCCATGGATGGGGGGTGTGGCAGGTGGGGCGAATTTCGCAGAACCGGGCCCCACGCGGCCCTCGGTTCAGCCGATCGTGGCGGTGTAGCCGTGCGTCTCGCCGATGCCGCTCCCCCAGGTTCCGCCGATCACGCCGGCGTTGTTGACGCTGTTCGCCAGGGTGTACTGGGCCTCCCCCGACTCATCGGTGTAGACGAGGTTGGTGAACGTGCCGCCCGACAGCAGCCATCCGAACGACGTGCCGGCGCAGCCGTTGCCGGCGTCCCCGACGATCAGTCCGGCGTCGTTGATGCCGTGGGGCTCGGTCCAGAAGCAGGCGTTGAGCGTCGAGGTGGGGTGGACGATCTCGGTGAACGTTCCCCCTGCGGTGACCTCGAACCCGCTGTTACGGGTGTCGGGGCCGAGTTCCGGGCCGACGTTGTAGGTGTAGGCGCCGACCTTGTCGCCCACGTCGTTGATCCCGAACAGCCGCGTGCCCACGCTCGGCAGGGCGGAGTCAGCGGCGTCCGGCGCGTCGTACGTCGTGAACGTGCCCGCGCTCGAGCGGGTGAAGCCGTGGTTGTGCGTCACGTAGGTGTGGGAGTCGACCTTGTCGGGGCCGGTCGTGTAGTAGTAGCCGACCACCACGCCGGACGAGTTGATGCCCGTGGCCACCGTGCCGTAGCTGTGCACGCCCTTCGTCACGAGGGACGGGTCGTCGAGGACGGTGACGGCACCGGACGCCGTGCGGATGAAGCCGTGCTCGTTGCCCTTCCGGTCGACATAGCTCCCGACGCTCGTTCCGCTGTCGTTGATCGCGTTCACCCGGGTGCCGGTGGCCGTGGCGACGACGACGGTGGTGACGCTGGTGACCCCGCCGGTCATGATGAACCCCTCGACGGTGGTGCCCTTCTTCCCGCCGAGGTAGTACCCCGAGATCGTGCCGGCGGTGTTCACCCCCGTGACGTGCGTGGCGCTCGCACCGGTGATCGAGACGTCCGTGTACGCGGTGACCTCGACGGCGGACGCCCGCTCGACCGGAGCGACCATGGCGCCGACAAGCGCGAGCGCCGCGCAGACGATGAGAGATTTCCTGGCAGTCATGGCTTCCCCCTAGAACCAGACCGGGCGCCGAACGGCGCGCCGTGCCGTAGTTCCAGGCTAGGCCCGGGGGCCTCCGCGCGTGGCCGCCGGAGGCCCCCGCTCCTCAGCGGAGGAAGGCCGCGGCGACGCCCGCGTCCACCGGGATGTGCAGCCCGGTGGTGTGGGTGAGGTCGCCCGCGGTGAGCGCGAACACGGCGTTGGCGATCGTCTCCGGCAGCACCTCCCGCTTGAGCAGCGTCCGCTGGGCGTAGTACTTGCCGAGCTCCTCCTCGGGGACGCCGTACACCTTGGCCCGGGCCGCGCCCCAGCCGCCGGCGAAGATGCCCGAGCCGCGCACGACGCCGTCGGGGTTGATGCCGTTCACGCGGATCTGGTGTTCGCCGAGCTCGGCGGCCAGCAGTCGCACCTGGTGGGCCTGGTCGGCCTTGGCCGCGGAGTAGGCGATGTTGTTCGGTCCGGCGAACACCGAGTTCTTGCTCGAGATGTAGATGATGTCGCCGCCCATGCCCTGGGCGATCATCACCCGCGCCGCCTCCCGGCTGACGAGGAACGAGCCCTTGGCCATGACGTTGTGCTGGAGGTCCCAGTCGGCCTCGGTGGTCTCGAGCAGCGGCTTGCTCAGCGACAGGCCGGCGTTGTTGACGACGAGGTCGACCCCACCGAAGGCGAGCACCGCGGCGTCCACCATGGCCCGCACGGCCTCGGCGTCGCTGACATCGGCGCGGACGCCGACCGCCTTGTCGGGGCCGCCCAATTCCTCGGCCACCGCGGCGGCGTTGTCGGCGTTGAGGTCGGCCACGACGACGCAGCCGCCCTCGGCGACCAACCGCTCGCACGTCGCCCTGCCGATGCCCGAGCCGCCGCCGGTGACCAGGGCGATCCGGGTCGCGAGCGGCTTCGGCTTGGGCATCCGCTGCAGCTTGGCCTCCTCCAGCGCCCAGTACTCGATGCGGAACTTCTCCGACTCGTCGATCGGGGCGTAGGTCGACAGCGCCTCGGCCCCGCGCATCACGTTGATCGCGTTGACGTAGAACTCGCCGGCCACCCGGGCGGTCGCCTTGTCCTTGCCGAAGCTGAACATGCCGACGCCGGGCACGAGCACGATCGCCGGATCGGCCCCCCGCATGGCCGGGGAGTCCGGGGTCTTGTTGCGCTCGTAGTAGGCGGCGTAGTCGGCCCGGTACTGCTCGTGCAGGGCGGGGAGCGCGG
>JAJYQH010000086.1 GCA_021794705.1 Actinomycetes bacterium
CGGCGTGCACACGTGCAGCACGTCCAGCCGGCCGACGTCGAGAAGTTCGTCGAGACTGGCGAACGCCGTGCCCCCGTAGGCCGTGGCCGCCGCCGTCCGCGCCCCCTCGTCGACGTCGGTCACGCCGACGAGGGTCACGTCCGGGTCGGCCGTGATGGCGTCGAGATGCATCGGCGAGATGTCGCCGCACCCTACAAGTCCGATCCGCAGCATGCCTACGACCCTAGTGGAAGCGCCGATCGGGCCCAGTCGTAGGCGATTCGGTGGGCCTGGTCGTTCGGCATCGACGGCACGTCGATCTCGATCATCCAGTCGCCGTCGAAGTCGGCCGGGAAGGCCGCGACGCAGGCGGCGAGGTCGGCGTCGCCGATGCCGGGCTCCGCCCACACCCGCCCGGGGAGGGACGCCGTCTTGTAGTCGAGACCCTCCCGCCGGGCGGCCTCCACCCCGTCCCGGAACACGTCCTTGAGGTGCACCGCGACCAGCCGGTCGGCGTAGTCGGCCAGCACCGCGGGGACGTCCATGCCGGCCCAGTACATGTGGCCGGTGTCGGGGGCGAACGCGATGAGGTCGGGCCCGAGCTGGTCGAGCACCGCCCGGATCTCGTCCTCGACCTCCACCCAGCCGGCGACGTGCGGATGCAGGGCCGCCTTCACTCCCTCGGCCCGCATCGCCTCGGCCGCCCGGCCCATCCCCTCGACCACCGTGGCGAGCCGGCCCGCGTCGGCGTCCGCTCCCACCGCCGGCTCGGCGAAGCGCGCGGACCCGGCGGCGAACGACGAGAGCATGCACGTGGTCATGCCGAAGCTCGCCTGAACCGCGGCGTAGCGCCCGGCCTGCCGCGCCAGCTCCTCGTGCTGGGCCGCATCGTCCCAGCCGGACGAGAACAGGCTGAGTGCCGGCCCCATCCCGAACGACTCGAGCCACGGCAGGTAGTCGGCCGGGTCGGGCATGTCAGTGGGAACGTCCGCCTTCACGCGGGTGAAGCCGATGTCGCCGAGCTCCCGGAACGCGGCGCCCAGCGTGGCGGTCGTCTTGCCTCCCGTCATCCAATAGGCGATGGGGTTGACCGACAGTCGTCCTGGCATGAGATCTCCTTGTCACGAGGCGGTGATCGCCACGGGCTGGTGGGTGTTCGCGGATTCGTACATGCCGAGGATCACGGCGAGGGTCGTCCGGGCGTCGCGGGTGGTCACGCGGGGAGCGCGCCCCGCGTGCACGGCCTCGACGAAGTCGGCGAGTTGCGCCCGGTGGGCCACCCCCAGCCCCGCCTCGGACGGGTCGATGGCGTCGTCGTCGGTGACCTGGTTGCCCGAGGTGCCGGCCGACATCGCGATCTCCTCGGCCTCGCCCACGGTCTCGTGGAAGTACACGAGGCCGTCGTTGCTGATCACCGCGGAGCCCTTCGACCCGTACACGGACAACCGCGCGTCCAGGCCCGGGTAGGCCGCGGTCGTCGCGTGGATCATGCCGAGCGCCCCGGAGTCGAACTTCACCACCGCGACCGCCGTGTCCTCGACCTCGATCCGCTCGTGGGCAAGGCACGCGGTGTACGCGAACACCTCGACGGGGGTCCCGGCCATGGTGATGAGCAGGTTGATCGTGTGCACGGTCTGGTTCATCGTCGCGCCGCCCCCGTCGAGGGCCCAGGTACCGCGCCAGTCGCCGGAGTCGTAGTAGCTCTGGCCGCGCCACCAGGCGTGCGAGGCGATGATCGAGGTGATCCGGCCGAGACGGCCGCCGCGGACGGCGTCCAGCACCTTCTCGGTGGAGCGGTCGAAGCGGTGCTGCGAGATGACGGCCACCGTCTTCCCGGACGCCTCCTCGGCGGCGATCAGCCGGTCGGCCGCCTCGAGGCTCACCTCGATCGGCTTCTCCACGACGACGTGCTTGCCGGCCTCGAGTGCCGCGATGGCGAGCTCCGCGTGCTGGCCGCTGGGCACGCACACGCAGACCGCGTCGATGTCGTCCGACCGGAGCAGCGCGTCGATGTCCGAGGTGGGACGCGGGTGACCGCCCCACTCCCCGGCCTGACGGGCCAACTCCTCGGCCCGCTCGGGGACGACGTCGGCGATCGCGACGAGGTCGGCGACGTCGGGGAGCTCGAGCAGGGCCCTGGTGTGCACGGGCCCGATGTTGCCCGCGCCGAGGACGGCGAACCGCAGCGGGGGCTGGTGGGTGTCGGTGGTCACTGGTAGTCGATCCCTTCGCTGGTGAGCAGTGCGGTGAACGTGAGCGTCGCGCGACGGAACTCGTCCGCCCCGGAGAAGCCGCCCAGGTAGTTGGCCAGAGCCAGGTGCGGCTCCATGGAGAAGAAGCCGTCGAAGCCGTCGGCGCGCAGTGCACGCATCGTCTCGCGCACCTCCCCGTCGCCCTCCCCCGCCGGCACGACCTCACCGGTGGCCATGACGGCGTCCTTGATCTGGATGTAGTCGGTGTACGGGCGGAGCTCGGCATAACCCTCGGTGAACGGCCGGACGCCGCACTGCACGTAGTTCGCCGCGTCCCAGGCCAGGCGCAGGGTCGGAGAGTCGACCGAGCGCACGATGTCGAGCACCCGGGAGGGGACGTCGCCGAAGATCTCCTTCTCGTTCTCGTGCAGCAGGACGATGTCCGTGCCCTCGGCGCAGGCGGTGAGTTCGGTCATCCGCCGGATCACCTCGTCGCGGAACTGCGCCGGGTCCTCACCCGTGGGAATGAAGAACGAGAACAGCCGGATGTAGGGCGCCTGCAGCCGCTTCGCCACGTCGACGCAGTGGCGCATCCGCTCCAGGTGGGGGGCGAAGTCGTCGGTGATGCCGATCTTGCCGATCGGCGAGCCGATCGACGACACCTGGATGCCGTGCTGGGTGAGGATCCGGGCGGCGTCG